>JAUZOB010000179.1 GCA_030706665.1 Bacteroidota bacterium | reverse complement strand
GGGATCACGATTGTGTCCACCGGTGGTAGTCCGGGTACTGCTCCTTCGGTAAGAATCAGAGGGATTGGTACCGTAAATGGCAACGATCCGCTTTATGTGGTTGATGGATTTCCACAGGGAGATATCGGATGGCTGAACCAAAATGATATCGCTTCGATGGAGATATTAAAAGATGCATCTGCTGAAGCGATCTATGGATCAAGAGGAGCAAATGGCGTTGTAATCATAACCACTAAAAGAGGGACTATGGGCCAGGCTCATAATATGAATGTCAATTTTGATATGTATTATGGATTTCAGGATGTAACCAAGAAGTTCAACATGATGAATGCCGAACAGTTCATCGATTACAGAAATTTGGCTTATAAAAATGGTATGGGAGCTCCGCTGTGGTCAGATGCAACAAAACAATCCATGTTGCAATTCTTAAAAGATAACTTCGGAAGTACACAAGGAACCAACTGGCAGGATCAGATTTTCCAGACCGCTCCAATTCAAAACTATAACCTTTCTGTTACCAATAGCACAGAAAAAACGGCATATTATACCTCAGTAGGATATATGACTCAGGATGGGATCGTTAAAGAATCTGATTTCAAACGAGTATCCTGGAAAACTACTGCTGACAATCAATTAGCAAGATGGGCCAAGCTTTCCAGTAATTTGTCATTAGTATATCAGGAAAGAAGGAATGTGGTAGAAAATACAATTTATGATGGAACTATTTTTTGCTCATTAACTTGCGATCCGGTTACTCCAATTTATCGAACTAATCTAAAAAATGTACCTTCCATTCTTTCAAATCTAATGCTATTAGATAAAATCGATGCAAGTAATGAATTAAATAATTATTGCCCGACATTTTTTAACAACAGGAACAATCCGGTTGCGCAATTACAAATTAATAAAGATAATATATGGAAGGATGTAACATTCAGAGGAGGAACAACTTTAGACTTAGACTTTGTAAGCTGGTTGAAATACAAAGGGTCGGTTAATGTATCGATGTACAGAGCAAACCCTACTTATTTTACTCCTAAATATTATATCGGGAATTACCAAAATAATTCGGAAGGATCAGTCAGTGCTTCATCATATACCTCCAATTATTCTGTTATCGATAACTTGTTAACATTCGATAAAACTTACCAGTGGCATGGAAAACAGCATACTACCTTTATGGTGGGGAACTCTGTCGAAATGACTTATAATACGAATATTAGTGCTTCTAAAACAGGGATTGTTGCCAATGACGAAAGTCAAAAGGTGATTGATGCTGCAACCAATGCATCTTCAGCTTCCGGAACCAAATCAGAATCATTCCTGGTTTCTTATTTCGGCCGATTATTCCATTCATGGATGGATAAGTATATGTTGACTGCAACTCTTCGTTATGATGGTACTTCAAATTTCGGTAAAGGTAAAAAATGGGGATTATTCCCATCTGCATCCGCTGCATGGACCTTTAGTGAGGAAGATTTTATTAAGGATCTTTTAGGTAAAGATCTTTCAAGAGGAAAGCTTCGTTTTAGCTGGGGACAAATCGGGAACCAGGCAATTGGAGGAGGAGCTTATAGATCAACCTATAGTCTTAATAGTGGATATTACCTCTTCGGTGGTGGTTATCAATTAGCAGGTGGAAAAGGATACATGGGAAATCCCGACGTAAAATGGGAAACTACAAAACAATCGGATCTAGGTCTGGAATTAGAATTCTTTAATAACAGTTTGTCTTTTGAAACCGATTATTTTTATAGAAAGACAAAAGACATGTTACTGCAGGTTCCTCTTCCTCAATATCTCGGATTTACGAATAATCCATGGACAAATGCAGGGAGTATTGAAAATAAGGGATTTGAATTTACGCTGAATTATAAAAACAAGATAGGTGATCTGAATTATTCAATTGGAGGTAACTTGTTTACTTATTCGAATAAAGTATTATCTCTTGGAGGCGGACAGCCAATATATGGTGTCGGATATGATGATAAAACAATTACCAAAACAGAAGAAGGAGAATCTATTGGATATTTCTATGGTTTGAAAACCAATGGAATCTTCCAATCGCAATCAGATATTGATAACTATAAAAATTCAAAAGGTCAGAAAATTGTTCAGAGTGAAGCAATGCCAGGGGATTTGAAATTTGTAGATATCAATAATGACGGTCAGATTACCGATGAAGACAGAACTAAGATTGGGAGTCCATTCCCCGACTTTACCTATGGGATCAATTTGAGTGCAGAATACAAAGGCTTTGATATCGCATTGACCTTTTATGGTGTTCAGGGCAATGATATTATGAATATGAAAAAAATTGACTTGTATTCAGGAACTGCCTATTATAATGCTCCGGTCGACTTACTTGATAAGGCCTGGACTGCTACAAATCATTCAAATACTCAATTCAAGATTTCAACAAACAATACTGCAAATATTAAAGTATCAGATTGGTTGAAAGAAGACGGCTCATATTTCCAGTTAAAGAATCTTCAAATAGGATACAAATTACCTGCTTCTTTGCTTAATAAGGCAAGCATCAAGGAAATGAGGTTCTGGGTGGGAGGATATAATCTTTTTACTGCAACGAAATACTCTGGTATGTCTCCGGAAATAGGAGATTCGAGTGTCATATTTAACGGCGTGGATATCGCCTTTTATCCTCAGGCACGTCAATATCTAATGGGATTCAGTATTAAATTTTAATGACTACGACAATGAAAAAGATATTCTATTTGTTGATACTTCTCCCTCTAATGGGCCTTGTAGTATCATGTTCAGATAATTTTCTCGAACCCAAGCAGTATGCTTCAATTGATGAAGAAGGATATTATAAAACACCAGATGCCGGATTAAAAGTCGTAACCAATTGTTATGCCAATATGATCCCCTGGGGTGACTGGGATTATTGCATCAACAGAGTTGAAATAGGGACCAATATTACTGATGATGCGGATGCCGGTGGTTCTGATGCAAATGACCGTATTGATACTAAGAATGTTGCCACCGGGAAACCTTTGACTTCTAATGGCGAGCTTTTAAATACATGGACACGCCGTTATACCGGAATTTCTCGTTGTAATTCTGCGATAGAAGGACTGACCAAGGCTACGAAATTGATTGCGGCTGACGGAAGTGTACTTCCAGAAACGACAAAATCAAGATACATTTCAGAAGTCAAATTATTGAGAGCCTGGTATTATTTTGATTTGGTTACTACTTTTGGTTCTGTACCCTTGATTTTAGCTACTCCGGCAACCAAAGACAGACCTGCTAAAGTACCTATTGAAGACTTAAGAACTCAAATTCTTAAAGATATTGATGATTGTCTGAATGATCCGAATGTTCCGGACAATACGATACAAGAAGAATATGGAAGAATCTCTAAATATATGGCATATTCTTTTAAGGCTCGTGCCTGTTTGTTCTTTGCTGGACTTATGGAAACAGGGAAGCTGCAGGGAACTGCCTCTTCGGAATATACATTGGCCCTCAATGCAGCTCAGAAGGTATACGACAGCAAACAATTCTCATTAGTTCCCGATTATCAGATTCTATTCAGAGGTGACTATTTCGCCGGCCCTTATAAAGTTGCTATTGCCCAAGAATGTGTTTTCACTGTTTTAAGGAAATATGACCCAACCTATATGAGTATCGGCTATTGTCCTGCCGTTATGTATGCTGGCCGTGGAGAAGTCGGAGGATGGGGTGGTAATTGCCCGACCAAAGATTTTGCTGATTCATTTGATCCCAGAGATCCACGAAGATTATTTACAGTCATTTCAAATGGAGATATTTTCCCTGATGTAAGTGGTAAACTTGTTACTCATAACTATACCGGATATGACAATGCTTATTATCAGCAAAGCAGAAAAGCGTTTGTCCCTGATAAATATCGGAATGGGTATTCGTTAGGCGATATTAGAACCGACTGGCATCCTTATTACATTCGTTATGCTGACGTTATCTTGATGTATGCAGAAGCATTGCTCAAAACAGGAGGAGACAAACAAACGGTTGCTAATTTGATTAACGAAGTACGACGCAGAGCATTTATTACGACTTCTAAAAAGGATGCTGACGCAACTAAAAGAGCATTCGACGCTACTTTGATCCCTATAAATGAGACTTATTTTAACACAAATCTGGCTGTAAAATCTACAGACGATTTGATGAAAGCCATAAAAAACGAACGCCGTTGGGAGCTCGGTATGGAAGGCTCGAGATTTACAGATCTTCTACGTTGGGGCGATTTTGTAAACGTTATGAATGCCTATAATACTAAATTTCCGTATGGGAATAAAGGGAAAATGGTTTCTGATAAAACCTGGCCATTCCCGATTCCTCAAACTGAAATTGATCTTTCCAATGGTGGATTGATACAAAATGACAATTATAAATAATATATTTGTAATATTGCTTTAATGATAAATAAGGAGTTGTCCGCATAAGGCAACTCCTTTTTTAACACATCCAGACCAACTATGATAAAAGAGAGAATTGCTATTGGAGTCGATATTGGCGGAACAAAAATAAAAACCGGGATTGTTACACCCCATGGACAAGTAATTGGACAAACCTGCACGATTCCTACCGGTGGAAATGATCCCAGGGAAGAAATCGTAAATAGGATTTTTAAATCAATAAGTGAAGTAATCCGAATTAATAAGTTAAACAAAGAAGATATTCGGGGAATAGGGATGGGGGTGACAGGCCCGCTGGATGTGAAGAACGGGAAAATACTACAATGTCCCAATCTGCCCACCATGGATTTCTTTCCACTGAAAGACGCAGTACAAACCGAATTCGGGTTTCCGGTTGATATGAATAATGATGCCAATGCAATGATCTTAGGTGAGGCAATATGGGGGGCAGGGAAAGGCTCTGACAATGTGCTCGGAATTACATTGGGAACAGGATTGGGGTGCGCGGTCGTCCTAAATAAGAAAGTATTGATGGGGGCAACAGAGACCGCAGGCGAAATATGGATTTCTCCTTATAAAGACGGAATCATTGAAGATTATGTCTCCGGTCGGGGCGTTTGTTCGATATATAAGAAGCTTTCCGGAAAAGAGATCTCAGCGGTGGAGATAGCAGCTTTAGCAAAACAGGGTGATCCGATCGCTCAAAAAACATGGGATGAATTTGGCGAAGCTGTCGCTTTTGCTCTTTCCTGGTCAATTAATCTGATCGATCCGGAAATAGTGATCATAGGCGGGTCAATTGCGAATTCCATGGAACTCTTCTTCCCTTCGATGAAAGAAAAATTGCAAAAGTATATTTGTCCTGTCCCTGCTCAGACACTCCGGATTGTAAAAGCAGAATTAGGAGATGATGCGGGATTTATCGGAGCTGCGGCTTTGGTTGATCCATGTTAAATGATTGAAATAATTTGACTCCAATAAGTCACGAAAATTCTGATATTACACTTTTATCCTTCACTTTCGATTCGACTGAATGATCTGGTTGAAATGAATGTGTCGACAATCAATTGATGCAAATATTGAATAGAATACTGCAAAACAAGCCGGGACTATTTCTTTATGAAAGTCCTGGCTTATTTTTGATAATATAAAAACCGAAATAATCTTACTTCTTCTGAAAATGATCCACGAATAGCTTCATTTGATGATCTTCTAAAGAAGTATAGTCTGATAAATACTCTTTGAAAATTAATAACCGACCGTAAATCGCTTGTTGATGAATTGACCTTTTTCAACTTCATCCAACAGGGCTACTGCCAGGTCCTGAACAGAAATCTCGCTTTTCCCTTCGGAATTCATAACGGGCTCGTCATTCCCAAGACGGAACTGTCCGGTGCGTTCACCCGGAAAGAGATTAATAGCGGGGCTTAGAAATGTCCAGCTTATTGCTTCCTCTTTTTTCAAAACGTTCAGGAAATCGCGTGCGGCAAGTGCTCCGGGTCTATAGGGTGATGAAGCGAATTCCGGAGTATCGACCAGTTGCACGTTGGGCGCGATGAATAAGCTTCCTGCTCCTCCTACTACCAGTAGTCGTTTCACTTTTGCCCTTTTGCTTGCTTCAAGTATACTGTTCGAACCTTTCAGAAAATCGTCATAAATATTCGGATTGCTCCATCCAGCATTATAGGCATTTAGAACAATATCATGCCCACGTAGAATCTCTGCTAAAGCATCGGTATTTGTTACGTCAGCTTTTTGTAAGTTGAGCAGACTATTTTGGATTTTTACTTTCTCCGGATTCCGGACAATCGTAGTCACTTCATGACCACGTTGAAGCGCTTCGGTTAATAGTTGTGTTCCGACGAATCCGCTTGCTCCGATTAATGCTAATTTCATAATAGATTCTTTTAAAGTTATACAATTTACTGTTTTTATTACCAAAGTATATTAAGTTACTTTTGGAGAGTCAAAGGTAAATGGTAACTTTGTCTCCTACAAGAAGGCACTAAATTGTAAGATGCTTACTTAAAGGTAACTAAAATTGAAATTCAAGATGATATCATGAAAAAAGAAATTGAAAAAAAATCAGTTACTGAATTTTGTCCTATCCGAAATATACTCGACCGATTTGGAGATAAATGGTCAATACTGGTCATTATTACCCTGGGCAAGAACGGTAAAATGCGTTTTAATGAATTAAACAATGCAATCAATGATATCTCGCAGAAAATGCTCACCGTTACACTTCGTACTTTAGAAGCAGACGGATTATTAACAAGAACTATCTATCCGCAAATTCCTCCCAAGGTGGAATATGAATTAACAGAAATGG
>JAUZOB010000178.1 GCA_030706665.1 Bacteroidota bacterium | reverse complement strand
GGAAGCATAATCCGCAATATATCCTTCCGTCACCAATACAACCGGAGCAGAAAAGTCAAGATGAGATACAAATACCCTTTGTTTAAAAGTTCCTACCGAAGGATTCGAGGGATCAATCAATTGACTGAGTATTACCAGATACTTTTCCTTGAATAAACTATCGCATCTCAACTGTTCTACTTCAACTACTCCGGGTAAAGCTTTTAGTTTGTGAACGAACACAGAGTCTGTCTCCTGTGTCGCAGCATACGTATAACCAGACAATCCGGTGATCGGTGCAAAGAGAGAGAATAAAAAGACCAGCAGAAATAAACGGAATAAATTTTTCATCATTATCACCTCATTTTACTTCAATTGCCGACTAAAGTTAAAGCCAGCCAGAGATTGTTATTTAAATATTTCAGGCCTTTTCCGAAGAAGAAGTCTGAATCTATGAATTCTAATTTACGTTTTTTTTAACGAAACAGGAACCTGATTTACATTTTTAAATAGACCGATGTTCTGTTCTATGAATTATTTCATTTTGAAGATCTTCACCCAAATCATTAAAATAATCGCTATATCCGGCAACCCGCACAATCAGGTCTCGATATTTTTCAGGATGTTTTTGTGCATCGCGAAGAGTATCTGCCGATACTACGTTAAATTGGATGTGATGCCCATCCATGCGGAAATAAGACCGGACCAGGTTAGATACTTTCCGAATTGACTCATCATCTTCAAAGAAATCGGGAGTGAACTTCTGATTCAAAAGCGTACCTCCGGTACGAAGATGATCAATCTTGGCAGCAGAAAGAACGACTGCTGTCGGTCCCTGGCAATCAGCTCCCTGAACCGGTGATATCCCTTCAGACAAAGCAACACCCGACTTGCGACCATCAGGAGTTGCCCCCGTAATGCTTCCGAAGTATACATGACACGTTGTAGGAAGAAGGTTTACACGGTGATGCCCCCCACGAGTATTCGGCTTTCCATTCACGGCATCATAATAAATTTCGAAGATCTCGCGCAGACAATCATCCGCAAAATCATCATCATTCCCATATTTCGGAGTATTGTAAATAAGGTCGAACCTGAAGTCTTCATATCCTTCAAAGTTTGCATCCAGAATTTGTACCAATTCTTTCAAGCTCTTCTTTTGCTCATCGAATACATGCATCTTAATTGCAGAGAAACAGTCGGTAATGGTTCCCAATCCGACCCCCTGAATGTAAGATGAATTGTAACGTGCCCCTCCGGCTACATAATCAACTCCATTTGCAATGCAATCATCAATAATCAGTGAAAGAAACGGCACCGGCAAATTATTCGCGAATACTCGCTCGATCGTGTTATTCCCGATGATCTTAATATCTATGAAATGATTGACTTGTTTCCGGAAGGCATCCAAGAGTTCATCGTACGTTTTAAAACTCTCAGGTTCTCCTGTTTTCAATCCCAGCTGCTTTCCGGTACGCGGATCAACGCCATCATGCAAAGTAAGTTCAAGTATTTTCGGAAGGTTAAAATATCCGGTCAAAATATAGGCTTCTGTTCCAAATGCTCCGGTTTCAACGCATCCACTGGCCCCGCCTCTTCGGGCATCGACAATATCTTTACCCTGACGCAGTAACTCCTGTATGATTGCATCGGTATTAAAAATCGAAGGTTGTCCGAATCCGGTTTTGATAATCTTCATCGTACGATGAATCAGACTATCCGGATTTTTCTTCGACAACTGGACCATACTACTCGGCTGCAAGAGACGCATCTCCTCAATTACATCCAGAATTAAAAAGCTGACTTCATTAGAGGCATCCGAACCATCATCTTTTACCCCTCCAACGTTAATCAGGCAGAAGTCGGTGTAGGTATTACTTTCCTGAGCTGTTACCCCAACCTTGGGAGGAGACGGATGATTATTGAATTTAACCCAAAACGACTGCAGGATCTCTTTAGCCTGCTCATGTGTCAGAGTTCCGTCGGCAATCTCTTTTGTATAAAATGGAATCAAATGCTGATCAAGCCGGCCCGGATTAAACGAATCCCAGGGATTCAATTCGGTAACAACACCCAGATGAACGAACCAATAATATTGAAGAGCCTCATGGAAAGTACGGGGAGCGTGAGCCGGAACATACCGGCAGATCTCTGCAAGATTAAGCAATTCTTTACGACGTTCCTCTGATTTCTCCTCCGCAGCTAATTCTTCAAGTTTATCAGCATGACGACCAGCCCACATGATTATGGCATCGGTCGTAATCGCCATTGCTTTCAATTCTTCCCGCTTATCAAAAGCATTCGGATCATTAATGAAATCAAGATTCTGAATACTTAGCTCAACATCTTTTTTAATATCAAGCATTCCTTTGTGAAATATCTTGTTTCCGCACACAGTATGCCCCGGTGCACGTTGTTCCTGAAATTCAGTAAAGAGTCCCGCAGCATACGCTTCTTTCCACTCTTCGGTCATACTATTCATTATCCTTTCCCGATTTGTCTTTCCGGTCCAGAACGGAATGATAACCTCTTCGTACACCTTTCGCGTCTCATCATCCACTTTGAAAGACACTTTCGGACGTGAATCAAGAATTTCCAGATCCTGAAGCGAATGAACGCAAATCTCGGGATAAGTAGGAGTAGCCTTTGGCGCAGGGCCCCTTTCCCCAACGATTAATTCTCCCTCATTGATGCAAATCGTTTTATGTTTCAGGATATATTCAAAAGCCTTAGCCCTGCGAACAGGAACAGAAAGCCCCTCGTAAGCTTTATCTTTATAGAACTCAGTCACCAGAATTGCACGTTCGGCAGAGATGCGGTTAATTGCATTCAGGCTTTGTTCTCTTAGTTTTTGTATTCTCTCATTCATTTTATCTCGTTATTTTATTTTCTAAAAACTTCGTTTAATCCACAGATTGATGATCATTCCAGACAATCTGCCTCATAAAAAACCCACTATTACGTTGAGATGTGGATTTGGCAGTAATATTTTGCATTGCTCTATTTAGGATTTATCCCCCTATTTTCACTTTGAACCCAGCCTGCTCCAGCTCTTGTTTATACTCTTTCAGATCAGATTTATTAAGAGCAGGGATCCCTTTCATTTTGTTTTCCATCCCGAACCTCTTGTATTTATTCGAAGCAATCGTATGGTAAGGCAACAAGTGTACTTCTTTAATCCTTCCTATTTGAGAGAGAAGGGAGATCATTGATTTTCGTTCTTTCTCTTCATAATTCACACCCGGAATCACAGGAATTCTGATGATTACTTCTTTCCCTTTAGATATTATATTATTCAGATTATCCAGAATGATCTTATTACTCACCCCGGTATATTGAATATGTTTCTCATGATCAAAGTGTTTCAGGTCAAATAAAAACAGATCGGTAAAGGGAGCAATCTTTTCAATAACATCACCGGAGCAAAAACCGGAAGTATCAACAGCTGTATGAATCCCATATTTTTTGCAACGTTTCAACACCGCCTCAAGAAATGCCGGTTGCAAAGTCGGATCCCCACCGGAAAAAGTAACACCACCACCTGATTCATCCATAAACATCTGATCCCGTAAAATCTCACGGGTTAGTTCATCCACAGAATATTCACGCCCGATCTGCTCCTTCTGATCAAAGACTTTCCCTTCAACAACTACATGTTTCACAGAATTCACGATGTGTCTGTCAATACTTTCAGGATTATGACACCACCAACACCTCAACGGACAACCTTTAAAAAACACCGTTGTCCTAATGCCGGGGCCATCATGAACCGCAAAACGTTTTATATCAAAAACAATCCCTTTCATTATAATTTCTCCAAAAAATTCAGGAATACTCAGTTAGCTTTTTGAGCCAACTTCTAGTTTATATGGTTTTAATAAAGAAGTATGATTATTTACTGCACAGAATTCTCACTCCGCCGAAAATATCAGATTCACTGTCTATCTAAATTCACTGTAGTGAAACTACATAGAACTATCTTTTGCATTCAAATGAATGTATTCGAAATAATAAAGGAGAATTTGTACAGAATATGTAAAATCCGGACACAACAAAATATTACCGGAACGGATTGCGGTTTCTCAACAAATCCAGCATTCGTAAAGTCCCTTGCCGAATTGATGATAGAGGGTCATATGGAAAGATATGGGATACATCTCTGTAACAAATATAGTATTTTAATGATTCAAAGCTATTCACAGCGAATACAATCTCTCATTTTGTCGTTATTTTTACTCAAATATTAAACAGGTGTATTAATACTCGATCTTCATTGATTCATGATGAACAAACAACAGTTATATTTCTCCAAAATCAGTTTTTTAATTTACGTTGACGATAAACCTATTTCAGGACAAGACAAGTGCAACACCTTAGTTCCTCTACCGTCGAACTACCATTAATTTACCGTTTAACTACCCCCAGGGTAGCGAGAGGGTAAATCGATGGAAGTTAAAAGGCAACATTGATATGTTTCGGATAGGACTCTAAGCAGCTCCAAAAACATGAATGAGTTAAATTCCATTCAGAACTGAAACAATCACGTTTCATGGTTCGATATACCTGATTTACTCAATGCTGCAACATTCATCATTTTTAATCCTCAATAAATAAAGAGAGTAATGAAACCATGAAATCAATAAATTGTGTATCTATGAATTTCAAACATCAACACACAACAACATCATTCAACACATTAAACAAAAGACATTTACACCAAATAACCTTTAATAATCAAGAATAAAAAAATTGAACAAGATGAAAAGATTGTACTTTACGTTATCCGTTTTAATCTGTTTTACACTTTACAGTAACGCACAACAATCTTCCGCAAACAATAAATTGAGGGCTCCGGCTTACCCTCTGATCACCATTGATCCTTACACCAGTGCATGGTCATTCAGCAATAATCTTTTTGACGACGCGGTAAGACATTGGACCGGAACGAGGCACACCCTCATCGGTGCAATCCGGGTTGACGGACAAACCTATCGGTTTATGGGGAGTGAAGATTCGTTTCTTCAACCATTAGCGGTCACGGCAGAGTCCAAAAGCTGGAAAGGTCGTTACACGTTTGAGGAACCGGCAGATGGATGGGAGAAGTCAGATTTTGACGACTCTTCCTGGCAAGAAGGGAAGGCAGCTTTCGGCACCAAAGGTCAACCGAATTTGGGAACGCTGTGGGATACAAAGAACATCTGGGTCAGACGGGAAGTAATGCTTGAGGATGATTTGGCCGGACAAAATATTATCCTGGAATATTCACATGATGACATTTTCGAATTGTATATAAACGGGATTAAAGTAGTTGACACCGGCTTTACATGGAAAAACAACGTACAGCTCCAGCTGTCGGATGACGTTGTCAAAACACTCAAGAAAGGAATAAATGTAATCGCCGCTCATTGCAAAAACAAAACAGGTGCCGGATATGTGGATTTTGGTTTGTATAATAACATGGGATCGAAAAAATATCTCCCGAAAACACCAATCCAGGAGTTTGTGAATGTCACCCCTACTCAGACCAAATATCAGTTCAAATGTGGTCCGGTTCGCCTTGCACTGAACTTCACTTCACCATTGCTACCCGATAATTTGGAGATCCTTTCACGGCCTGTAAATTATATTTCCTATGAAGTTACTTCTCTGGATGCCAAACAGCACAATGTGCAGATCTACTTTGAGGCCACTCCTGAATGGGCTATAAATAAATTCGGGCAAACGGTAAAAAGCGAGAGGCTTGAATACAATGGCATGTCATTTCTAAAATCCGGGACCGTCGAACAAAATATTCTTGGACAAAAAGGAGATAATGTACGAATCGACTGGGGTTACTTTTATCTGGTCGGAGATAAAACATTAAAGTCAGAATTCGCGATCTACGATTATGAATCTGTCAAAAAATCATTTGCAGAGAAAGGAAACCTTTCTGATTTATCCAGCCGGCAGACTGAAACCTCTAATCCGGCGGTCAAGATGACGTCTCTTGCTTATGCAAACCAACTGGGTAAAGTCGGTAAAAAGCCTGTCTCCGGAAAAATCATGGTCGGATATGATGATATAAAGTCCATTCAATATTTTGGAGAAGATTTGCTCCCCTGGTGGAAGAACGATAAAATAAAGACAATTTATGATGCATTCAACCAAGCCAACAAAGACTATCCGGAGCTGATTAAAAAATGCAATGTTTTTGATCAGAAACTAACTAGTGATGCAACAAAAGCCGGAGGAACTAAATACGCAGAACTATGCGCTTTGGCATTTCGTCAGTCAATTGCTGCACATAAACTTGTAAAAGGAAAAAATGGCGATCTGTTATTCTTCTCAAAAGAGAACTTCAGCAACGGATCAATCGGAACCGTTGATGTCACCTACCCTTCTGCTCCGTTATTTCTGTATTACAATCCAGACCTTCTGAAAGGGATGATGAATTTTATCTTTGAATACAGCGAAAGCGGAAGATGGAAGAAGCCATTCCCTGCTCATGATGTCGGCACTTATCCGATTGCAAATGGGCAGACTTACAACACAGACATGCCTGTTGAAGAAGCCGGCAATATGCTGATCCTTTCGACAGCAATTGCAGTTACCGAAGGGAATGCATCCTATGCGGAAAAACATTGGAATGTACTGACCACTTGGGCTGATTTTCTTTTAAAAAACGGCCTCGATCCGGAGAATCAATTGTGTACCGATGACTTTGCAGGTCACCTTGCTCATAATGCCAATCTTTCAATCAAAGCGATACTTGGAATTGCAGGATATGGGAAGATGGCCGATATTCTCGGT
>JAUZOB010000177.1 GCA_030706665.1 Bacteroidota bacterium | reverse complement strand
TGAGAAGATACAACGCTTTTGCAACACTGATATTCTTCATAGTCTTCGGATTAGGTATCATCTTTGCTTACCTGATGTATCTGGATTTCGATTATGCGGCAAGCGGATTTATCGGGATCGGTTCCTTCTTCCTGGCAATGATCATAGCATCAGCAATAAAAATTGCGGATCAGTGGGAAAGAGCCGTCATATTACGATTGGGTAAATTTAAAGCATTAAGGGGACCTGGGATATTCTTTATCATCCCGATTATTGACGTAGTCGCTTACTGGATTGACATCCGGGTTATTACAACCTCTTTTAAAGCCGAAAAAACACTGACCAAGGATACGGTTCCGGTTGATGTAGATGCAGTCCTTTTCTGGAAAGTGGTAGATCCGAAAAAGGCAGCACTCGATGTGGCTGACTATTCGGGTGCCATCAGCTGGGCGTCTCAGACTGCCCTTCGCGATGTAATCGGAAAAACGATGCTTTCGGACATGTTGGAAGGAAGAGAAAAAATCAGCAGAGAACTTCAACGAATCATTGATGAACGGACCGAACCATGGGGTATCAATGTTATTTCGGTTGAATTAAAAGATGTACTGATTCCATCCGGCTTAGAAGACGCAATGTCGATGCAGGCACAGGCCGAAAGGGAACGTCAGGCGCGTGTTATTCTGGGGGACTCCGAGCGACAGGTTGCTGAAAAGTTTGCCGAAGCTGCAAAGACCTATACAAACGACCCTACTGCTTTTCATCTAAGGGCCATGAATATGCTTTATGAAGGATTAAAACAGAACGCTACAATTGTCGTAGTACCCAGTACGGCTGTCGAAACCATGCAGTTAGGCAGTATTGCCGGCATTACCGCCCTGACTAAGGAATTAAAAGAAGAAAAAGAAGATAAAATGCATCACAAATAATCAGACTCTTCTATTGTGTTGCATTCAGAGCAGTCTCCCTCCGAAGGGAGTTCTGCTCTGAAATTTGTTTTAATAAGAAAGACAATGTCATTAATTCATATAGAATATGAGTTGTATTTGGTTTATTATTATAGGTATCTTAGCCGGATTCATCGCCGGAAAGATCACAAAAGGCAGCGGATTCGGATTATTCGTTAATCTTATCGTAGGTATTATCGGAGGAGTATTAGGAGGCTGGTTATTCGGCATATTGGGGATTCATGTCAGTGGCAGGATCATAGGCAGCTTGGTGACTTCAACTGTTGGTGCGATTGTATTGCTTTTAATTGTATCCTTGTTTTATCGAAGAAGAAATTAGCGAAGGTATTATGTGCACTACGTTACCTTGTAAATAGTGCACCTACTCTCGTTTTCCCTTATTTGAGAGCATACCTCCCGAGGAACAAACATGGTAGTAATGCTCAAATAACTACGAAATTTTTAATATATTCGATACATCAAGATAAACCTAAGCAAAGAACTATTCCGAAACATTTTATTTACTAAAATATCAATCATGAATATTGCGAAATGCAAACTCACCTCAAAGCTCTTCCTTTTAATAGGAATAATAAAAAGTTAGCCCAAAAAACTTTCATCTTTTTTAAACTCTGACGCTTTTAATGAATCTAAACATATGATTCATTTTCAATCAAATCCTACAAATGAGATTAAACCAATTGAATAAAATAAAACGAACCATTCTGCTGACAGTTTTCCTACTGCCGGCATTTCTCGTACAAGCACAGCAATTAAATACACCCCCATCAGATACCAGTAATTCCGGCATATCATCTGAACCCGTCTCATTCGAAAAAGTCTATCTGCATTTCGACCGGGAATTTTATGCATCCGGTGATGATATCTGGTTTAAGGCATATATGGTAAATGCGCTTGACAACAAACTGGCAAACAGCAGCAAATGTCTGTATATCGAGCTAATTTCTCCCGAATCAAAAATACTGAAGCGCGAAGCCATTCAACTGGAAAACAGTACCGGTAATGGCGATTTTCACCTGAAAGATTCTCTGCCTACCGGAAATTATATGATTAGAGCATATACCACCTGGATGCAAAACTTTGGGGAATACTTCTTCTTTAAAAAAGAAATCCACATTGAAGGACTGCCGGGACTCGCTGAACCTCCCCAAAATTCTAAAACACCTGCCGATTCAAATCAACAAATTGATGTACAGTTCTTCCCCGAAGGAGGATCACTTATTGAAAAAGTCCATTCGACCGTAGGCTTTAAAGCCGTTGACCCGACAGGGAAAGGGTGTAATATCACAGGTACGGTTTTCTCCGATTCAGGCGATACGATCGAAACTTTCGTAAGCACGCATTTGGGAATGGGCAGTTTCAACTTTGCTCCGAAACCGGGTGTCAAATATTATGCATCCGGCTCTACCGATAAGGGAATAAAATTTAGGGTGGCGCTCCCCGCTGCCCTCAAGAACGGCTATGTGTTTAAAATCACTGACAATGACAGTGTCAGTAAAAGATTATGCATCAAAACCAACCTGGAAACTTTTCAACGTGATTCGTTGAAAGAGATGAAATTAATCGGCTCGGTAAGAGGTTCTGTGTTTATAACAGCGAAGATTAACAACCTAAAAATGATCAATCTCTTACGCATCCCGACAGAAATTATACCCGAAGGCATCTTACGTTTAACTTTATTTGACGATAAGGATATTCCTCAATGCGAGCGTCTTATCTTTGTCCACCATAAGGACAGACCGGCTATCCGTATCACCACAGAAAAGAAGAGTTATGTTCCCCGCGAGAAAACGGAGCTAAAGATATCCGTTAAAGATTCAACCGATCATCCCATTCAGGCAAACCTCTCTCTGGCAGTCGTTGACCGAAAACAGGCAGGAACTCCGGATCAGCATCTGTCTGATATTTATTCCTATTTTTTACTGGAGTCAGAAATCAAAGGACATATCGAACAACCAGCAACATATTTCGATCCAAAAAACGAAGACCGTTTCCAAGACCTTGACCTGCTTCTTCTGACTCAGGGCTGGAGGGACTTTGCATGGAAACATTTGGCTGATACCACACTCACGATCAATCATTACAAGGAAAACGGCATCAGTGTCACTGGTCGGTTACGCAGGCTATTGACCAATAAGCCAATTGTGAATGCAAACATTTCGCTGGTCATGTTCGACAATGCAAAGATCAGTACCATGCAGCTCACTTCAACCGATTCATTGGGGAGATATTATTTCAATCCGTTATCATTTTCCGGAGAGGAAAGATTGATCGTCAGTGCAACCAATCAAAAGAACCGTTCTATCGGGTGGATTTCACTGGATAGTATCTTCGGAAACCCAGCGCCCATCCCACCACTAAACCTGTCAGGGCCGATAGTCGATTCGCCTGAAATTTCGAACTTGAAAGAGGAAGCCATGCAACGATTCAACATCAACCAGTATAGTTTGAAGGATAACATTCAATTGGCAGAAGTGGTCGTCACGGCTAAAAAGAATGAAAAAGACAAGGATGACGGGCATAGCAGGATATATGGCTCTCCCGATAGCTCAATTCAGGTTACGGATAAGGATGCAAGTTATTCTGATATTTTCCGGTTAATAGAGGGGCGCGTCGCCGGGTTATTTATATCCGGAGTTTATCCCAACATCAAAATATCAATTCGGGGTGCCCAGGGAAATCCGCTATTCTTACTGGATGGGGTTCCTACGGATATCGATGCTATCGCTTCACTTCCTGTCACGACGATTGACAAAGTAGAAGTATTGAAAAGTCCTGGAAATCTTGCTTTATTTGGGATGCAGGGCGGAAGCGGCGTAATCAGTGTGTTTACCAAAAACGGATATACTACAGGTCCTGCATTGCCTGTTTATCACTCGATCAACACCAAAGTGAACGGATTTTATCAGGCTCGTACCTTTTATTCTCCCAAATATGATGATCCGACTCAGAAAGCCAATAAACCGGACCTGAGAGCCACAATCTTCTGGCAACCCAATGTGATTACCGACAAAGACGGAAACGCCGTTGTTTCATTCTTCAATGCTGATAAAGCTACAGATGTTGATATTCGCGTAGAAGGGGTCACTGTAACAGGAGATCCGATAAAAGCCGATTCAAATTATCAGGTAACATCGGGTAATTAATTGAATACCCCCGATTTAAAATCCGGAAACAATGAGTCATCTCTCTTGCTTCCGGATTTTTTATGTGCCGCAAAATTTGCTATATTGTAAACTCACTCCTGATTTTATGCCTTTCTAAAATGCATGCAAAACTCCGGGATAAGACAAAAGCAACACCATAGTTCAACTACCGTTCAACTACACTTTCTTTACCCTTCCGCTACCCATTGGGTAGTCGAACCGTAAGTCAACCCTAAATAAATACCAGCGAAAACCGGGCGCTGTTATGCTCCGCCTGGAGGATGTTTCCGGAATCTTATTTTCATCTGATCATTTGCGCGATTGCAGAGTTCATCCCTAAGTTCCCCGATTTTTCTTGTTTCCTTTGTTGTCAGACTGATCCCTATCTATGATTTCACTAAACATTTATCGTAATATAACACTATGCAATTAAAGAAATTACTATCGAACGATGCTTTTGCCGTTATGCGTATCAGCAATGTCCGATTATTTCTGACTTATCGGTTTGTAATGACGACTGCAACCTTAATGCAGTCCGTTGTGGTAGGATGGCAGGTTTACAATCTGACGAAAAATGTACTTTCTCTGGGAATGATCGGGCTTACGGAAGTGATTCCTCAAGTCTGCATTGCTCTTTTTGCAGGGCATTTTGTGGACATCTGGGACCGTCGAAACATCATAAAATATACTACCCTTTTGCTTTTACTGGGCTCATCTATCCTGATGGTTTTCAGTATTCCATCTTTGCATTGCTATGAATTATTCGGAATATTCCCCATTTTCATCACAATCTTTATAACCGGATTGGTCCGTGGGATCCTGATGCCGGCTCATACAGCCTTTCTGGGACAGATCGTTCCCCGGGAACTATTGCCCAATGCTGCGACATGGGGTAGCACCTGCTGGCAGGTAGCTGCCGTTACCGGTCCCGCAATCGGTGGTTTGATCTATGGTTTCTGTGGAATTGTTCCGGCATATGCACTGGTGTTTGTATTCTTTCTTTTATCGATCATCCTGATCATGAGCATTAAAAATCCACCTAAAGCCGTAATTCCACAAAGCGAAGGAGGCATTTTTGTCCGAATCAGGGAAGGAATCGCATTTGTGATGAATAACCAGATTCTGCTGGGTGCATTTGCGCTTGATATGTTTGCCGTACTTTTCGGTGGAGCGGTAGCGATGCTACCGGTCTTTGCTGCGGATGTCCTGAAGGTCGGTCCGGAAGGACTGGGAATTTTGCGTGCCAGTCCGGCTATCGGAGCAATCATCATGTCCGTATTTCTCACCTTTCATCCGCCAATGAAAAAGACCGGGCATTATCTGCTGTACTGTGTCGCTGCGTTTGGTATTTGCATGATTATCTTTGCATTGTCAAAAAACTTCTATCTGTCGGCATTTGTTTTACTGCTCAGCGGATCGTTTGATAACATGAGCGTTGTGATCAGGCAAAGCATCCTTCAGATTTTCACCCCCGATGAAATGAGAGGACGGGTTGCCGCGGTCAACAGTATCTTTGTCGGTTCTTCCAATGAACTGGGGTCCTTTGAGTCAGGAGTCGCTGCCAAAATTATGGGATTGGTTCCGTCCGTAATTTTCGGAGGTGCAATGACTTTGATTGTAGTGGCCACTGCAGCCCGAAAGGCTCCGATATTGAGAAAATTATCCCTGAAAAAGACCTTCGAACAACAATTAAATAAAGCTCAATAAATCAGGTGAAAATGCCGCAAAGAAGCGTTATCTTTGCCGCGTTCGTTTTGTGTTTGAATTGATTCATGATTTATTGAATCGGGCACAAGATGAGTCAGTTTAAACCATACCCGTTAACATGAGATTTGATAAGTACCATTTTATACCCGAGATAAAGAAGAATTTAGAATCATTAGGATTCAAACGCCCGACTGATATTCAATTCAAGGCGATCCCTCCTATTCTGAAAGGAGAAGACGTTCTGGCCATTGCACAAACCGGAACCGGGAAAACAGCTGCTTTTGCCATTCCTGTTTTAAATATCCTTTCCAATCAGAAGAATAGATTTTCGGCAGGAGAAATCAAATGTCTGGTGATGGTTCCCACCCATGAACTTGCCATTCAGATTAACGGGGTTTTTACTCAGCTTGCCAAAAATACCGGCATAAAAACGGTGTGCATTTTCGGAGGGGTTGAACAGGACCCTCAAATCGAACAATTGAAAAGAGGGACTGATATTTTGATCGCGACTCCCGGACGTATGTTCGATTTGGTCAGCCAGGGATTTATCGATCTGAAACAGGTTCAGATTCTGATTCTGGATGAAGCCGACCACATGTTAGACCTTGGGTTTATTCATGATATCAGGCATCTGATTACGTTTATCCCGAAGCAGCACCAAACATTGTTTTTCTCTGCCACCATCAACGAGCAGATCAAAGACCTTTCTTATTCGCTGGTCCGCAATCCGATCCGCATTCAGATTTCACCGAAGGACCCGGTTTCAAAGAATGTTGAACATTCCGTCACATTTATTGAGATGGATGATAAACGATTCTTCCTTGAACAGATTATAAAACAACATGCTCAAAGCAAGATCCTTGTTTTTGTCCGTACGAAAGTTCGGGCCGAACGTGTCTGCAAAGCACTTGAGAGAGTTGGGATTCAAAGCCAGACGATCCACGGGGATAAAGACCAGAAGGAAAGATCATCGGCAATGAACAGGTTTAAAGAAGGCACCAACAAAGTGTTGATCGCTACCGATGTCAGTGCCCGCGGGATCGACATTCCCAATGTGGAATTTGTAATCAATTACGACTTACCTGATGTAGCTGAGAATT
>JAUZOB010000176.1 GCA_030706665.1 Bacteroidota bacterium | reverse complement strand
AATGCCACGTGCTTGCTGAGTGTTTATGTCGATTAAACACATGGATCCCAAACCTGCTACTGTTTCAGCAAGAGCCAGGCTCGCTCCTCCATGGAGAATTCCCATCGGCTGTTTGGTCCTTTCATCTACGGGCATCTGGGCAATAACTTTCCCCTGTTTTACTTCGGTGTATTCTATTCCTAAATTGCTGACTAACGTATTCTTACTTCTGTCGTTTAATTCTTCAAGAGAAGGAATCCGTCCGAAGTCGGGAAGAGATTTGTCTTGTTCCATGTAACCATTTTTTAGAAATAACAAAGATGGTGAATAAACTTGAATTGTGTTTATCCTTTTTTATTCAACATCATGTAATGGAAAACGAAATTATATGACAAGTTTGAATAGAGGAATAAAATCTTTTTTATTTGTGTAACAAAAGTGAGCTGACTTTGTCTTACCATTGCAATCAATCCTAAAATGACCTTAGAAGAATTTAACCGATGTGTTGACGAATATGCAGACAGCCTGTTCCGATTTGCGTTGAAGAGCCTTCGTGATGAAGATAAGGCACGTGACGCGGTACAGGAGTGTTATGCCCGTTTGTGGAGCAATCATAAACAGGTAAATGGGGAGAAGGTGAAGTCCTATCTTTTTACTTCCGCTTATCATCTGATAATTGACAGTTCACGAAAAGAAAAGAGAGAACCTCTTCTTGATCCGGCTAAGGCTCCCGAAAGGGCCCATTGCTCGCAATATTCCGATTTGAAGGAAGTCCTTAATGAAGCAATTCAAAGGCTGCCGGAAATACAACGAACGGTGATTCTTCTTAGAGACTACGAAGGGTATTCTTACCAAGAGATTGGTGAAATGTGCTCTCTTTCTGAAGCTCAGGTCAAGATCTATATCTATCGTGGCAGAGTCTTTCTTAAAAATTATATCGGACACATGGAAGTTTTGATTTAAGAGTATGATCAGTAGGGAAAATTACGAAATGTTCTTCCTTGATTACATGGAAGGGAAGCTGGACGAGATTACTCAAAGGGAGGTTGAATCTTTTCTGGCAGAGAATCCGGATTTGAAAGAAGAGTTCGATAACCTGGATTCTTTTATTTTACCCCAGGATTCTTTTGTTTTTGAAAATAAGGATTCTTTGCGGAGAGAATGTTATGATGATGTGAATGTTTTTGAGGATACCTGTGTCGCATTAATCGAAGGAGATCTTACAGATCAGGATGAAGCTAAATTTGAAAGCTTCCTTTCTCTTCATACCGAGCTTAAAACAGAGGTGTCACTCTTCCGCCAGACACGACTTGTGCCTGACCCATTATTATCTATGCCTCATCGGGATTCCCTCTATCGGAGAAGAATTTCGGCCATTACCTGGTATAAAGTTGCTGCAGCAGCAGCTGTCTTGACTACAATATTTGCAGTGACGCATCTATATGAACATCATCGGGATGTTTCGACAGAGAATGCTTCGATTGTAGCTTCACTAAAAGAACAAGTTCGTGGAGAAATTAAACACCCGGCTTCTGTTAATTCTGTAAATTCAAATGTTAGACAAGGGGCCCCCATAAAAGCTTCTGTCTTATTTCCAAAAACCTCTGCTGGTGCCGCTGCCATATCTTATGGCAGATTATCCGGTTCAACTGAAAGTGTAGTGATTCCTTCAGGTGGTAATGTGATTGTACCTAAAAAATCAATTATTACCCGGAGTATTCAACCTATTAATGCTTCGCAACTAACAGGTTTTGATCTGAATGATAAAACACTGGCAGATATGGAAGTTGATGTTTTGGATGATTCCGGACGGACATCTCCTTCAATCGGTAAATTTTTAACCGATCAACTGACCCCTGTTGAAGATATGGCCATGAAAGTAGTGCACCCTTCCAAAATAGCCCGTTTGGGATTGAGTGTAATTTCTGTTGCTACGGGTCGAATTATTGACTATCAGACAAATAAAGAAGGTGAAATTAGCAGTGTTTCTTTTGATGCGAAACTTGTTGCTTTTAATATACCTGTAGGAAAAGAAAAATAGTTGTAACATTTCGGTTCTCTCTTTGTCTTACGATCGAAAGATTTAAAATTGAATAATATGAAAACATTTATAAAACTAACAATTGCAGCCGGATTCCTTTTGGGATTTCATGCCGGCAGTATTGCTTCCTCATTTAAATCATTGGAAGGATCAAATGACTCAATTCAAAAAACTGATGAAATTTCCCGGATAGTTGTAAATAGGGAAACTCCGGATACAACTAAAATCCGTATTGGGGATAACTCTTACGAAGTAATTCAGACTAATGGGAAGACTTACAAGCACTGGAAGAATGAAAAATCATCTAAATCTTTTAACTCTAAGTTAGAAGCATTTTATATCGGGTTCAACAGTTTTGGGAAATCTGATTATAGCATGTATTCACAAGACAAGGGGTTTATGGATGTGAAGGTTTCAAAGTCCCTGGAAGTAGGATTTTATCTTTTCCATGGAGGATTACGTCTTATTGGGGATCATTTTGGATTAGTTTCCGGAGTAGGATTTAGTTTTAATGACTATCGTTTTAGAAATGACTATACGATTTATAAAGATCAGGCTACAGGCAATATTATGCCGAAATTCCTTGATCCTGTAGCTTACCCAAATCTTGATAAAACGAAACTTTCGGTCAGTTATCTGAATGTTCCTTTGTTGTTACAACTTGAATTCCCCTCGGGCAAAAAGAACTTCTACTTGCTTGGAGGCGTTGAAGGAGGAGTAAATCTTGGCAGTCATACCAAAGTGAAGTATGGCGATGTAAAGGATAAAGATCATGGTGATCTGGATATCAATCCATTTAAGGCTGCTGCAATTGTAAGGGCTGGAACATCTGACCTGCAGTTCTATGCCAAATACAATATGACCAGATTGTTTGAAAATGGGAAAGGACCAGAACTGACCCCCTTCTCATTTGGCGTTTGCTTTGTGTTTGACTAATAAAGTGTGTTGACTTATATTTTTAATCGAGACTGTCCAAAAAGTCAATTTATCTTTTAGAAAATTGATTGTTTAAGTTCAACCTCGAAAAGATATATCCAAAAAGGCTGTCCGGAGAATATCGGACAGCCTTTTTTAATGAAAGGTACTTTCCCGGTAAATATTTGGGAACTTATATTGATCAGCTTCTGTCAGGATGCTTATCGTATGTAACTGCCGATGATAAAAGGTCGTAAAATGAACAGTATGTCAGATATTTGTGAAATGTGATAGGATAATATAGCGACTCCCTGCGATCGCTCTGTTAAGTGTTTGTTGGAGATTAGATATATATTGACTAAAGAATTCTGAACATATAGGTCGTAAACAATTCATTTCAGAAAATAGATACTGTTTTGAATTCGTATTATATTTAAGCCTTTTTTCAATCAAATAAGACAGATTGCCATGACGGTTCACTTTCGACAGAAAGGATTATTTATTGTACTTGTTTTATTATCAGGGATAAGTACTTCATTCGCACAAACAAAAGATACATTGTCTTCAGCGCAGACAATGGTGAAACCTCAGAGGGTGGAGTCGAATGAAACTCTAAACAAAGACTATTTTGAACAAAAATTTACAGGACATTGGGGTGGAATCTATCTTGGGTTTAATAATCTTATAAAGACTGATTATAATAATTACAATGACGCTGATAAAGGCTTTCTTTCGAACAAAGTTTTAAAATCCTCTTCTATATACATCAATGCAGTTCAGTTTAGCATGGGATTGCAGGAATACCGAAATACGATTGGGATGGTTACAGGGATTGGACTTGAATCCCAAAATATCAGATTTGACCCTTCTGTCTCGATTGTGGAAAATTCGGATAAACATGTCGAACCTGTTAAGATCGTGGCACAAAAGAATCTGAAATCAAAACTTACAGTTTTCTATCTTACTGTTCCTTTTTTAATGGAGTTTCAGATTCCGGTACGTAATGATTATGACAGGATCTATTTTTCTGTTGGTGTGGTTGAAAAGTTGAAGTTAAGTGCCTATACGAAAGAAAAATTTGTGGCAGATAATAATAAGAAAATAATAATCAAATCTCCGGGAGAATTTGGACTTAATAGTTTTCGGAATTCTTTGTGTGCGAACATAGGATATCGTGGAATTCAAATCTTCGCAGAATATGGATTGGATTCGATGTTTGATGAAAACAGAGGCCCTAAAACTATTCCGGTTTCTTTTGGGATCGCATTATTCAAATGGAATTAATCCAATCAATTAAAACTCTGCTTTTATTTTGATGCCCTAATGCAGTCTTGAGTGGATAGTGACCTTTGCGAATAAGAGGCTGGATAATGATACAATCCTGAAGGGTGTTGCCTGGACTGTCCTGAGATCGAAAAGGATTAGACATCACTGGATTGTTTGTGATAGAATATAACACTTAAATATTTTAGAAATGAGATTGTTGCTGATCAGTAATTCGACAAATCCGGGGGAGCCTTACCTGGATTATCCTAAAAATGAAATTAAAAATTTCCTTGGAGAGGCCCCTGTAACAGCTCTTTTTATCCCCTATGCAGCTGTCACCTTCTCTTTTGATGAGTATACCAGTAAAGTAGAGGAACGATTTTCGGAGATCGGACATCATGTTGTTGGAATACATACTGCTGCTGATCCATTAAAAGCAATCGAAACTGCCAGTGCAATTGTTGTCGGAGGTGGAAATACCTGGCAACTGGTTCGTATGATGCATGATCTTGAATTGATGCCTGCTATTCGGAGAAAAGTCATTGCCGGAATTCCTTATATCGGATGGAGTGCCGGGTCAAATGTTGCATGCCCGAGTCTACGAACAACCAATGATATGCCGATTGTTGATCCCAAGGGGTTTGATTGCATGGGACTTGTTCCATTTCAAATTAACCCGCATTATCTTGATGCTCATCCTGAAGGGCATGGAGGAGAGACTCGTGAACAACGAATCGAAGAATTCATTTGTGCCAATCGCAATGTGTATGTAGTAGGATTGCGGGAAAGTACGATACTAAAATACGAAAATGGGAACCTGAACCTTATTGGTCCCAGGCCTGCAAGGATCTTTAAGTCTAAACATCAGCCGATTGAGCTGACCTCTTCGGACAATTTTAATTTCCTAATGGAATAGGATCTTTGTGGAGCTTATAGAATGGAGTTTATATCAGAAAGGGATGTGTTTTTAATATTCACATCCCTTTCTGATATTTTAATTGTCTTATCCCGGAATAGAATCTGAGAATTTACTCCGGATCCTGATATCGTGTCATTATTCTTCTATGTTAAGATATCTTCCTGAGATAAAGCGAATCGGATACCATGCTGTTACAAATCCGATTGAAAGAACGGTGAGCATGATGAAAATCAAATCGGTCGGGTCGACCTTTACCGGATATGAAGTAATTATAAAACCACCCTCAGGGAAAGGTACTAGTCCGAATTCTATCTGAAGCCAGCAGACAATAAGTCCTATTATGAGTCCGATTATGGCTCCAATGACAGAGACTAGCCAGCCTTCGAAAAGAAAGATTCTGCGAATAAGTGCAGAACTGGCCCCCATGCTTTTAAGAATGCTGATATCTTCTTTCTTGTCGATTATTATCATTGAAAGAGACCCGATGATATTGAGTGACGCGATGGCCAGAATAAAGGCTAAAAAGAGGAAAACAAAGCCTTTCTCACTCTTTATGGTCTTGTAGAGCATGTCGTGTTGTTGATAACGGTCTTTGACGACAAACTTGTCTCCGACAATCTTCTCGATATCCTTTTTAACCTGATCGATGTCAGCCTTTTTATCCAACCCGATTTCAATTGAAGTTAACCGATCGGGCGAATCAAATAGTTTTCGGGTAAAATCAATTGGAACAAGAATATATTTGGATTCAATTTGGGCATCGTTATGGAATATTCCGATCGGATAAATGAAATCACTTGTGAAATCTTCACCGATCCCCAAAGTGGATCCTCTTCCTTTCTTCGGATAATAGATATTCAATGGTTCGGAAAGATTGACCTGAACTCCGAGTGTTACTGCAACGCCACGGCCTACCACTGCGAAATTGTTATTGTCAGTTTTAAGAATGAAATATCCCCGACTCATCATTGTGTCCAATCCTGACATATTGGAATATTCACTGTCGACTCCTTTAATTGTCGCAATACATTTGCGGCCTCTAAAGCTTGCCAAAGCGTTATCTTCCAATATCTGGGAGAAATGAGCCACTCCTTCAACCTTTCGGACCTTTTCGAAAGGAGCATCCTTCAGATTAAATGTTTTACCTTCTTTGAGCTCGATCTTAAGTTGCGGGTCGAAAGTGCTCAGAAAAGAAGAGATAACCTCATGAAACCCATTCATTACTGAAAGAATAATGACAAGTGCTGTTGTGCCGATTACTACGCCGGTAACAGCAATTCCTGATATAATGTTGATGACGTTTGTCTTCTTTTTAGAGATCAGGTAACGACGTGCTATAAATAAATCTACTCTCAATTTGTTTTCTGTGCTTTAACGATTAATCCGGTACCGGAATGATGAACCATAGAAACATCAAAAATATTTAAAATGAATGCAACCGGATAACCAATCAGGTAATAAAAGGGAAGAAGAATAAAAAACCACTTGCTGATTCCCAACAGGAGTATTGGGTACTTCATCGATATTTTCCATGATAGCTTGCCGGGTACGCCATAAGAATAGCGTGCTTCAACCTTTGAAAACCCTGCTTCCTTGAGTTTCCGGGTAATATCATCAATGTTATATCCATCGCGTACGTGCTCTTCAATAAAACCGGTGGCTTCACTTCCATGGTCGTGATCGTGAGCTTCTGATCCGCCCTGATCGCTTGGCGTAGAAATAAGAAGCCATCCTCCGGGATGTAGCGA
Source organism: Bacteroidota bacterium (assembly GCA_030706665.1). Classification (GTDB taxonomy): domain Bacteria; phylum Bacteroidota; class Bacteroidia; order Bacteroidales; family Prolixibacteraceae; genus JAUZOB01. The sequence goes on along the minus strand of JAUZOB010000176.1, from coordinate 32 downwards.
AGAGCAGAAGTTCTGCATTACTTTGACATCTT
>JAUZOB010000175.1 GCA_030706665.1 Bacteroidota bacterium | reverse complement strand
TATCAGTTGTTGACCTGACTTGCCGTCTTGAAAAAGGCGCTTCTTATCAGGAAATCTGCGCTGCTATGAAAGCTGCTTCTGAAGGCGAATTGAAAGGTGTTCTTGGATACACTGAAGATCAGGTTGTATCTAATGACTTCCTTGGCGATGCTCGTACTTCTATCTTCGACGCTGGCGCTGGTATCAGTTTGAACGCTAACTTTGTAAAAGTTGTTGCATGGTATGACAACGAATGGGGTTACTCAAACAAAGTTGTTGAACTGATCAAATACATGGATTCAGTAAAATAATTCATGAAATATTTTCAAATAAAAGGCTGATTCATCTGAATCAGCCTTTTTTATTTGTTTCAAACGCATAAAACAAAAGTCGCTTTTACATTTTAATAGATTAACATTATTCATACCGGAGTGCTTCGATCGGATCAAGACGGGATGCCCGAACAGCAGGATAATACCCGGATAAAATTCCAACTCCGAAACACAACAGCACCCCCATTATAATCCATCCCCATGGCACGACAAAAGCATTCCCGATCATTTTCGAAACAACATTTCCCGCAAGTATCCCGAGAATAATTCCCAATGCCCCTCCAATCTGCCCTATTATGATTGACTCTATTAAAAACTGGCGTTTTACTGTCCCGGAACTTGCACCAATAGCTTTACGAATCCCGATCTCTCTCGTCCTTTCTGCAACGGCAACAAGCATTATATTCATCAACCCGACAGCAGCACCACAAAGAGTTATCAATCCAATAATCGTCGCAACAAGTGTTATATTTCGAATATTCCCCAATAAAATATTCACCAGATTATCACTTTTCTCAATTTCAAAATCATTCTCATCCCAAGCGCTCAGCTTCCTTACAGTTCGGAATATTCCTTCTGCCTCATTAACTGCGACATCAATTAATTGAGGAGAATTTGCCATAACCTGTACCGTAAAAGAGATTTCAGGGCGTGAAAAATAAATTCGGGCATTCGTATGAGGAATAAAACAAATTTGATCACTATTGATCCCTAAACTGCTTCCTTTGGTCTTCAATACTCCTATCACCAAATATTTTCCAGAGCCAATCCATATTTCTTTTCCAATCGGATCAACATCCGGGAATAACTTAGATACGATTGCCGGACCAATCAGTGTTACCATCTTGGCAGAACGGACATCTTCCTCATTCATATTTCGTCCCTGTTCAATTTCAAATCCTGAGGTAAGCACATAATTCTCATCGATCCCTCGAACCGCAATATTCGGATTTGTCTTTACAGAACCATATTTCAAGGTCTCGGTACCTGTCGCCTCATACGAAAGGGATACTATTGCAGGGAAATTAAATTTCTCTTTAAATTCCTTTGCCTGATAAAAATTGATATACGAATAATTCCTTCTGCGCGACTGCTCTTCCTCGTGCCGGCTCAATCCTTTTCCCCGAATTGAAAAAGTATTAGCTCCCATGAACGTAAATTCTTTTGAAATGGATGCTTTTATTGCTTCAATTGCCGTAAGAATTCCAACAAGAGCCATTATACCTATGGCAATAATCATAACGGTAAGAATCGTACGAAGTAGATTGGAACGAATCGCATGAAGCGCAATTCTGATATTTTCGGACAAAAGGACACTCGACTTCATATTCAAATATCTAAACTTACTTATCGAAGTTACATCTTTTTCCGGAAGGAATCAGAATATCTATTTACAATCTCTAATAAATTTGTTTACAATTCCTTAGGATGATATATACGATTACATTGATTATTTAATTGCACATTGAAACGTTAAAGAATGTTATAAAAAGAATTAAAAACACTTTTTAAAGTAACTTTTCATTGTCATTTTCGAAAAAAGAAACGTGCGAAACTCATTAGGACTTAACAAAACACAAAATGATTTACAGATTTAGGATTCTGTCTAACGAGTCGGAACTCTTTATCAGAGAGATCGACGCGGATGCCAGAAATACGTTTGAAGATCTACACCTTGCAATTCAGGAAAACACAGGATTTGATTCTTCACAATTAGCATCTTTTTTTCTAGCCGATAAAAAATGGGGAAAGACAATCGAGATTACGCTGCTGGACATGGGCATTGAACAAGGTGCATCACTAGTCATGAGTAAAACTCTTCTAAAAGACCATCTAAACAGGAAGGGACAGAAAATCATTTATGAATATGATTTTTTTCAGGACCGAATATTCTTTATTGAACTAACTGAGATAATAAATGACAGAAATCTTATGAAACCAGTATGCACATTTTCAAACGGAGAAGCTCCGGAACAAATCATGGAAGATGATTTCAGAATTGATTCAACTCCAAAGAAAAAGAAAAAAGAAAAACTTGAAGAAGTAGGAGTTGAAACTGACGGAAGAATGGATTTTGGGGATTTAGAAGATTATTCTCAACTTTATGGAGAAATTGAGGAATAATAAGGGGAGCCAATAACGCTCCCCTAATTTTTTTATTAAACTTCCATTTTTTAGTCAAGTTTCATAAAACCTCACAGATAGTCCGGCTTTTTATACGATAAGCCAACGAATATCAATTCTTTTTCGAACAATCTGCAATATTCGGATTTTGTCAATTTGAAATCTGCATTTATTTTTACAGATTGTTTGACAACTATGGAAAAGACACTGATTGTTATATTAGGCCCAACCGGAGTCGGAAAAACCGAACTGAGTATTTCTATTGCTGAAAAATACAAGACTGATATAATCTCCTGCGATTCGCGACAAATCTATCGTCAGCTCAGAATCGGAACAGCAGTACCGGAACCGGAATACCTGCAAAGAATAAATCACCATTTTATTCAGTGCCGTAATCTTGATGAATACTACAATGCCAGCATGTTCGAATGCGAAGTAATTGATTTGCTTGATCATCTTTTTAAAACAAACGATCAGGTAATCATGACCGGAGGATCAATGCTTTATATCGATGCCGTTTGCAATGGAATTGATGATCTTCCCACCGTTACTCCGGAAATCAGGGACAATCTGTTAAGCCGATATCAAAAAGAAGGACTTGAACCTCTCTGCAATGAATTGCTCAAACTTGATCCCGTTTACTATAAAGAGGTCGATTTAAGAAACCACAAACGGGTACTTCATGCTTTGGAAATCTGTCAGATGACAGGAAAACCATTTTCAGAATTAAGGACCAGAACAATTAAAGAACGCAACTTTTCAACACTAAAAATCGGGTTAAACCGTGACCGTGAAGAATTATACCAAAGAATAAACAAACGGGTAATTCAAATGGTAAACGACGGATTAGTCGACGAAGCTCTTGCAGTCCTTCCCTATCGAAATTCAAATGCCTTAAATACCGTTGGATATAAGGAGATGTTTGCTTATCTTGACGGATTGCTAACATTAGATGAAGCAATCGACCTTATCCAGAGGAATACGCGGAAGTATGCACGCAAACAACTTACATGGTTCAGAAGAGACCAAACCGTAAACTGGTTCAATCCGGATGAACCCGAAAAAATCATCAGCTTTCTGGATCTAAAAATCAATAATTCTAAATGAGCAAATTGAAAAAAATAGCGATCATCGGACCTGCTCATCCTTACAGGGGAGGTATTGCTGCACTGAACGACCGGCTCGCTCTTGAACTAATCAAAGAAGGGCACGATGTTCAAATATGGAACTTCAAGTTGCAATATCCCGGATTTCTTTTCCCGGGAAAAACTCAGTATACTTCCGATCCGGCCCCCGAGGGACTTGTCATCCATCAAAAGATAAACTCCATCGCACCATGGAATTGGATCTGTACCGGCCTCCAAATTCGGAAATCGTCACCCGATCTGATAATTGTTCGTTACTGGCTCCCTTTTATGGGACCTGCGTTAGGAACAATCTGCCGCATGGCAAGAAGTAAGAAAACCAAGATAATCGCATTGGTCGACAATATGCTTCCTCACGAAAAACGTCCGGGGGATATGCTATTCACCCGCTATTTTTCAGGAAGTGTCGACGGATTCATCGCAATGTCCGAAAGTGTCTACAGCGATATCGATCTATTTGACCTAAAGAAACCCAAAGGCTTATGTCCTCATCCTATATATGATTATTACGGACAAAGAATCAAACGCGAAGAATCGCTCAAGTTATTAGGGCTCGATCCTTCTTTTCGGTATATGCTGTTCTTTGGATTCATCCGCCAATATAAAGGGCTTGATCTTTTACTTGAAGCAATGGCACAACCCTCATTCTCCGGATTACCGGTCAAGTTGATTATTGCGGGAGAATTCTATGAAGACGAGCAAAAATACCTCACCCTAATCGAAAAATTGAATCTTAAAGACAAGATTATCCTGCACTGTGACTACATCTCCAACAACGAAGTCAATCGTTATTTCGGGGCTGCAGATATAGTCGTTCAGCCTTATCGTTCTGCAACCCAAAGCGGAGTTACACAGGTTGGCTATCATTTCAACAAACCCATGCTTGTTACGAATGTAGGAGGATTATCAGAAATAATCACTCACGGGAAAGCCGGCTATGTAGTAGAACCGGACTCCAAATCAATATCCGAAGCTCTAGTTGATTTCTTTAAAGAAGATAAACTTTCCTTTTTCGAAGAAAACGTCAAAGAAGAGAAAAAACGGTTTTCCTGGGAAAGAATGACACGCACGATTTTCTCAGTCGCAGAACAAATTGATACGTTTATCAATTAATTTTAAATATTTTTTCAGGGTTAATCAAAAAGCACCTAAACATTATTTATATTCACGAACGGGTAATAATCAGAGAAGTAAATAGAGGAAATGACATTACAAAGCGAAGCGGATAAGAGACTGATACAAGATAATTTTAATGAACTCATCAAAGCTTGTAGAAAAAATATTGATGAGAAGGGAATTGCTTTGATCAAGAAAGCATTCGAATTTGCGAACATAGCACACGCCGGAGTTAAACGCAAGTCAGGCGAGCCATACATCATTCATCCGCTATCTGTTGCAAAAATAGTGGTCTCTGAAATCGGACTTGGAAGTAAATCGGTTATCAGTGCCATTCTTCATGATGTAGTTGAAGACACCGATTATACCCTCGAAGACATTCAGGATCTTTTTGGAAGCAAGATTTCTGCCATTGTTGACGGACTTACCAAATTGTCAGGCAACTTCGACTCCAGTCAGGCTGAAAACTTCAAGAAAATGCTGCTCACCCTGTCGGATGACGTAAGGGTTATTATCATAAAACTGGCTGATCGACTGCACAATATGCGCACCCTCGATTCAATGCCGCCCAATAAAAAACTGAAGATTGCAGGTGAAACTCTTTATATTTATGCACCTCTTGCGCATCGGCTTGGGTTGTATGCCATCAAAACTGAGCTGGAAGATCTGAGTTTGAAATATGAGCATCCTGATGCTTTTGAGAAAATAGGGCTTCAACTGCGCGACAAACAAGAACATTACAACTATCTGGTTAATCAGTTCATAAAACCCATCGAAGAGAAATTAAAGAATGAAAATATAACCTTTTCAATCTCAGCGCGGCCTAAATCGATATTCTCAATCTGGAATAAGATGCAGAAGAAAGGAGTCTCCTTCGATGAGATCTATGACCTTCTTGCTGTCAGAATTGTCTTCAGAGCAAAGGATGAGATTTCCGAAAAGAGACAATGTTTCGATGTATTATCCCTGGTAACCGACATCTACAAACCGAAACCGGACCGTATCCGCGACTGGATAACCATTCCGAAAGCAAATGGATATGAAGCCTTGCACGTAACCGTAATGGGTCCTCAGGGGAAATGGGTCGAAGTGCAGATCAGGACGGAACGGATGGACGAAATTGCAGAACGTGGCTTCGCGGCTCATTACAAGTATAAAGGCGAAGGGAACCATGAGACAGAATTGGACCGATGGCTTCTCCGTATTCGCGAGATGTTGCAAAACCCGGAATCCGATGCCTTGGAATTTCTCGATGAATTCAAACTGAATCTATTTGCCTCTGAAATTGTAGTCTTTACCCCAAAAGGGCACATGAAGACAATGCCTAAGAACTCAACGGTGCTTGACCTGTCCTATGAGATACACACCGAACTGGGAAATAAATGTATCGGGGCGAAGATAAACCACAAACTGGTTCCACCAAGCCAGGTGCTGAATAGTGGAGATCAGGTTGAAATTCTGACATCCGACAAACAAAAACCTCAGGCTTCCTGGCTTAACTGTGTGATAACAGCAAAAGCAAAAGCAAAAATCCGCAATGCTTTTAAACTTGAACAAAACCAACATATTGACAAGGGGAAAAAGATATTGGAAACCAAATTCCGCGAACACAATATCACGCTTTCATCCCAAACACTTCGTAAGGTAATCGACTATTATAAACTTGCCAATAAAGAACAGCTCTATTCGCAATTGGGACTATCCTTACTACCTCTTGATGATTTTGATTCAATATTCCATAAAAAATCAGACAACCTTTTGGTCAAATATTGGAAACTGACCTTTAACCGATCAAAATCAAAAGAAGATACCGAAGAAGACGGATCAGGTAAATTTTCATCAATCGACAGAAAGAAACCCTTTATTCTGGAAGAAGATCCGGAACATGCAGAATACACACTGGCAAAGTGCTGCAATCCGATTCCCGGAGATGATGTTACCGGGTATCTTACCGAAGATGACAACCTGATTATTCATAAGACAAAATGCGCCGAAGCAATTAAACTAATGGCCAGCCACGGCGATCGGATTATTGCTGCGCGCTGGACTCCTTTTAAGATCGTCTCTTATTTGACCCACCTCCAATTAAAAGGATTTGACCGAATAGGCGTTGTGAGCGAAATAACAGCCATTATCTCCAAAGAACACAACATCAACATGAGGAGTGTAAAATTTGAGACTCACGACGGAATCTTCGAAGGAGAGCTCTTCCTTTACATTCACAATACACTCGACTTAAACAACCTAATATT
>JAUZOB010000174.1 GCA_030706665.1 Bacteroidota bacterium | reverse complement strand
TTCATCCGTTCCTGGGGAGTCGATGTCGATTTCTTCTCCGAATACACGAAGGGACAGCATTTGCCTCCTTCCAATGATTATATTTTTTCGACCGGAGGGACAAACCGTGATTTCAATACCCTGATCGAAGCGTTCAATCATCTTGATTTTAAATTAAAGATCACGGCCAAAGAAGATTTCACCAATGAAATCCGGGCAAAGGTCACTCCGAATGTAGAGATCGACACCTCGGTCGTTCCGGGATTAACTTCCGTGGCCCGGCTCAGATCTGACTATTATAACTCGCTGGCCGTAGCAATCCCGATTCTGGTTGAAGAGGATCATAACCCTTCAGGGGTAACCGTCTTATTCGAGGCGGCAGCATTGGCCAAGCCCATTATTACAACCTGGAACAAGTCGTACCCTTTCGATGTAGAGAAGGAGAAAATAGGGTTTAATGTGAATTACGGAGATTCGGAAGGTTGGAAACAAGCCGTGCAATATATGACCGATCATCGTGATGAAGCCAGGGAGATGGGCGAACGGGCCCGGCATCTCTGTAAAACAAAATACAATTACAAACTCTTTTCGCAGGAAATCATTCGAAATATTGAATATTTATCGATGAAGTAAAAACCAATATGCCGAATATTTTTTATTCGCTCATCCGCTCCGATAATAAACGCAGCTTCGAACTGAAGAAGAATGTGGTGCTGGGGTTTGGAATCAAAGGGATCAGCATCATTTTAGGAATTATCTTCGTCCGAATTGTGATCGACTATGTCGATGCTTCCCGCTACGGAATATGGCTGACCATCAGCTCGCTGGTTTCCTGGTTCGGTTTTTTCGACATCGGATTGACACAGGGGCTTCGCAATAAACTGGCGGAGGCAATTTCGCGGGAGAATGAGACGGATGCCGTGAAATACGTGAGCACCTCGTATGCAATCCTGGTCCTGATTTTTTCAACGGTATGGATCCTTTTTCTAGTCGCAAACAATTTTCTGAACTGGGCCCGGATTCTCAATGTGCCGGAGAGCATGCACCGGGAAGTGACCACCGTGGCTGTGATCGTTTTTACCTATTTTTGTTTTCAGTTCATTTTCAATACGATCACGACCATCATTATTTCGAATCAGCAACCAGCCAAAGCGTCTTTGTTGGATGTACTGGGACAGATGCTTTCGCTGACATTCGTCGTGGTTCTGACCAAAACCACTCAGGGATCGCTGATCAACCTGGCCTGGGCACTCTGTGCCTCCCCGCTTCTGATTCTGATTCTGGCGAACCTGTTTTTTTTTAAGCGGGAATACCGAAAGTACCGACCACGTTTTTCAATGATTGATTTCTCTTATAAGAAAGAGCTTCTGACATTGGGATTAAAGTTTTTTGTGATTCAAATTGCGGGAATTATTCAATATCAGACAGCCAACATCATCATTGCTCAAAACTATACCTTGCCGGACGTGACGGCCTATAACATTGTTTACAAGTATTTCGGAGCGTTGAACATGGTTTTGTCCATTTTTCTGTTGCCATTCTGGACAGCCTCAACCGACGCTTATGTACGCAATGACATCCGTTGGGTGAGAAATGCGATGCGGAAATATACAAAACTAGTCTGGCTGCTGGCGTGTGTCGGCTTTTTGATGTTATTCTTTTCAGAGCAGGTGTATCGCTTTTGGCTTGGAGAAGGGAAAGTACACATCGGCCTTACTCTTTCGCTTTACGGATTTCTCTTTTTCCTGTTTTCGATGTTCGGTGCACCCTATATCTCATTTTTGAACGGGATCAGCGCCCTGAAGATACAGTTTATTGCCTGTCTGATCAGTCCGGTACTCTATCTGGCCCTGATGTCGCTATTCATCCACCGTTTTCATATGGGTCCGTGGGCGATATTTCTGGCATTGATCATTGTGAATTTCAATGCGATTATACTGGCGCCGTTGCAATACTATCTGATCATTATCAAAGGTAAAAAAGGAATCTGGATACAATAAAGCGGATGAACATACTTTACGACTATAACGCATTCATACAGAATTACGGAGGGGTTTCCAGATATTTCTGTGAGATTATCAAAGAGCTGAGTCCGGAGGTCCATACGGAGATCTCGGTACTTTTTTCGGATAATGTCCATCTGCACGATTTAAAAAAGGAGCGGATGAAACATCTTTTGACTTCCCTGAATTTCAAAGGGAAGCGGATCGTGGAGAACCGAATTAACAAGCAGTTTTCGATATACAAATTAAACCGGAGCAAATATGATATTTTTCATCATACCTATTTCTCCCCCTATTTCCTGAAAAGCTTAAAAGCACCGCTGGTAATTACAGTCCATGACATGATCCTTGAACGATATGCACAACATTTCAAAGAGTACAATGCCGAACGTGAAAACAAGAAGCAGTTGATTTATAAATCGGACCGGATTATTGCGGTCAGTGAACATACCAGAAAAGACATTTTGGAGCTGTATCCGGTAAATCCGGATAAAATCAGTGTGATCTATCATGGATGGAGTGCACCCGCTCCTGTTGTAAAGGACGGAGAATTCGGACGCTACCTTCTGTTTGTAGGCAACCGGAGCAATTCATATAAAAACTTCAGTCTTTTTGCCGAAGCCGTCACGCCAATTTTGATGCGTGACCAATCCTTAAAGCTGATTTGTACCGGCAGTCCGTTTACACCCGATGAAGAGCGTTTTCTGGGAAGATTGGGGATACAGGATCAGGCAAAGGCCATGTTGGTCAGTGATACTCTGCTCTACTCCTTATACCGCGATGCATTGGTTTTTGTATATCCGTCGCTTTACGAAGGATTTGGGATCCCGATTCTGGAAGCCTTTTCAAATAATTGTCCGGTTTGTCTGAGTGCGGCAAGTTGCTTTCCGGAAATTGCAAGCGACGCCGCGTTATATTTTGATCCGGAGAGCAAAGAATCCATTGCGCAGGCTGTGGAAAAGGTCATTTATGATCCGAATCTGTCAGAAATGCTTCGCAAGAGGGGAAGCGAACGGTTGAAACTCTTTTCATGGAAGAGAGCAGCCGCACAGACCCTGGAGGTATACAAAAGTATTCTGTAAAAGAGAGCAAAGGACAAACGGCTTTAATTATGAGCAGGGAAAAAGCAAACCGTCTTTTTAGTCTGGGATTGATCCTTTACGCCCTGGCTTATATTCTTCTGGGAAATAATTCCTTAAATTCCACTGTTTGTCGGGCTTTTCAATTGGCAGGGTTGCTGCTGATCATTTTCCCGGGAGCCTGGATGCTGAAGATAAAGTCAATAAATAACTATTTAAAAGTCATTCTTATTCTTTGGTTTATATGGCAACTGTTCATCATCAGCAGAGGAATCACAGAACTTGGAACACAAAGTTGGTATATCAATTTTTTGAATCCCATGGACGGTGTCCTCAATTATTTTGTCCCGGTTCTGATTTTTTGGCCACAGGAAATTAATGACCTCAAAAAGATATTTCACACGACGGTTGCAATGGGAATCGGTTTCCTTATCCTGTGCTTGATTTTTTATGAAAAAGTGCTTGATTTCGAAAATCGTGACACCATTGAATACTACGTTCTTCTTTTGAGTTTTCCGTCGGGGTTTATGCTTCTGACCCTTAATTATCATTCCCGAAGAAGGAAGTTCTTTACGATTGCTATCATTCTGATAACTTTTATCCTTGCGACTTATAAAGCCCGCAGAAACCTGATGCTCTCGTATGCGAATATCATGCTGGCGGGTTATTTACTACACTATCTTTATTTTAACAATCAGAAAATAAAACACCGGATTCGAATGGTTGCAGCCGGAGTGCTGATCTTTATGACCGGATTGCTGATTTTCAATCAGACGAAAGACAAGTTTTTCAATTATACCATCGAACGGATATCCCAAGACACGCGAAGTGATGTTGAGGAGAGTTTCTTTGAAGATATGTCACGGATGGATATGGTGATCGGGAAAGGTTTAAACGGAAGTTATTTCTATCCGATGATTGATGAGGGAACAGAGGAATGGACTGATTACCGGAGTGGCATTGAGACGGGCTATCTGAACATTCTGTTAAAGGGAGGAGGAATCAATCTGATTCTGATCCTGTTAATGATACTACCCGCCATCGGGAAGGGATTGTTCCAATCGAAGAACGGATTAGCCAAAGCAGCAGCCATTCAGTTGATGCTCTGGCTGCTCGATTTGTATCCCACGGCAGGAATTACATTCTCGCTCCGTTATTTTCTCATCTGGATCTGCGTCGGAATTTGTTATTCGCCCTATTTCCTCAATTTATCTGATAAAGAGATCTATGAAGCCATTCAGGCTCCCGATCCGCATATCAGTCTATAAAAATTGAATCCGATGAAATATATTCTGTATGTGGGATTTCCGGGATTCCCTGTCGGACTTGCTCAGATCAAAAGACAGCTGCTGATTGCAAAAGGATTGACTGAAACCGGATGTTCCGTCAGGGTTTTTAACCGGGTGGGGACACATAGGCCGGGGAATGGCCCTCCTGTTTTCGTAAAAGGGACTTTTGAAGGGATTGAGTATGAATATTGCAGTGGAACCCCTTACCGGCCTTCGGGGTTTGTAAAACGGAACTTACTGAAGGGATACGGTTTGTTCAATGAGCTGAAGCTCATCGCTTCCTGTCGAAGGAATCATAAAGCAGATGCAATTATTATTTCAAGCAATGTGTTATGGGAACTTGTCTATTATACGTTGCTTGCAAAGTTATTAAGAATCAGGTCAGTGTTCGATGCAGTAGAATATTGGAGTACCCCGAAGAAAGGGATTGCAAAATTCGCACTGTGGTTAAAGAACCGATTGTACATTTATTTGGCAGATCGAATCTTCGTGATCAGCGATTATTTGCACGACAGAGTGATCCGGGAAAAGCCGGAAAAACCGATATTAAGAGTTCCGCCCCTATGCGACTTTAATCTATTTGTCAATCCTGCACAGGGCTGCACGAGAGCGAAACGGAAGTCTGGATTTCTGTTTTGCGGATCGTTGGCTTATTCTGAGGTTATTTATTTCATCATTGAGGCTTACCGGAAGTTAAATACAGATGCCGGACTGGTGATTATAGCAAGTGGCGACCGCGATGCAGAGTTGGAGAAGCTGAAGGAAGCTGTCAACAGAGAGCAATCGGATCACATCACGCTATTGAACAACATTACCGATGAAGAACTGATCAGAAGTTATAAAAACAGCATAGCCCTGCTGATTCCCATGAGGCCAACCATTCAGGATATTGCCCGATTTCCGCATAAGATCGGAGAGTATACTGCTGCTGCAAGGCCGATTGTTTCTACGAATATCGGGGAAATCAAAAATTTCTTTAAGGACGGAGTCAACGCTTTCGTGGCAGATAGCTATGATACCGGTGCCTTCAGCTTTAAGATGAAAGAGATATTGGAGAAACCGGAGCTGGCCGATGAAATCGGTCGTCAAGGATTTCAGACCGGACTGCAACATTTTGACTATCGAAAGAACGGAATCCTGATTTATGATTTTCTTTTCAATTCAGGGAATCAAATTCAAATGGGAACTGAGAGGTTAAATATTATTCCGTCATGAAAATATTACATATCATCTATACATTGGGTCCGGCAGGGGCCGAACGCTTTGTGCTTGACATTTGCAACGAACTCTTTGACCGGGGGCATGAAGTATATTTGTGTACCATGTGGGACGACCGCTACAATAATCAAGGGTTTTATGTCCCTGAAATTACACCCGGGGTTCATTATATAAATCTGAGGATTCCCCCGGGGTTCAGGCTTTCAAATATCTTTCGTTTTTACAAACTGATTCGAAAGATTAAGCCGGACATTGTGCATTGTCACCTCAACCTGGTGAATTATATTTTCCCGCTCATCTGGCTTTTTCGTAAAGTCCGTTTTTTCCACACGATTCACAACGATGCTCCCAAAGAAGTGAAAAGCAGGCTGGAATACTTTATCAGAAAAAACTTTTATAAAAATGGGTGGATCAGAGCAATTACGATCTCCGAAGAATCAACGCGTTCTTTTGCAGAATACTATGGCACAGAACGCTACACTGAAATCTGCAACGGACGAAGCAAGCCTGTTGCATCGGAAGAATTCTGGAACGTAAAACATTTCGTGGAGAAACTGAGAGAAGGGAATAAAATGATATTCCTGCATGTGGCCCGTTGTGCAGCACAGAAAAATCAGGAACTGCTCATCCGTACTTTCAACCGTCTTTTGAAGGAAAACTTCCCGGTTGTTTTGTTGGTTGTCGGATTGGACTTTGATTTACCACAAGGGCAGGAGTTAAAGAAAAGAGCCATGAAAGGCATTTGGTTTTTAGGAGAGAAACACAACGTGACCGATTATTATCTCAATGCAGATGCTTTCTGTCTGACTTCAATCTATGAAGGCATGCCCATTACCCTGATCGAATCGTTTGCCTGCGGCTGCATTCCCATTTGCACCCCCGTGGGGGGAATAATCAGTACCATTCGGAATGGAGTGAACGGATTTATTGCTCCATCCGTTTCCGAAGAAGATTACTATAATACGGTGCGGGAATATATGGATTTCCGAAATCTAATCCATAAAAAAGACCTGATGGACTTCTTCGACAAGCATCTGAGCATAAAGATTTGTGTCCGGAAACATATTTTAGAATATCAGAAAAATTAAACTTCTCAAGTATTATGGAATATAATTTAATTGAATCTCAACCTGACTTAGAAAAGTTAGAGTCTCAATGGGAAGCGCTTGAATTAATTTCAGATAATCAAAACCTATCAAGTTCATTTAAGTGGGTTTATAACTGGTGGAATATCTTTAAAGACATTAACAACAACACATATGGGCACAATAAGTCTCTTGCCATCATAACAATAAGCACAAATGGCAAGATTCAATTGATTGCTCCCCTGGTAAAGGTATATCGGAAAATGGGGCCTTTTAAAGTATCGTTTATTGAATTCATCGGGCAACAATGGGG
>JAUZOB010000173.1 GCA_030706665.1 Bacteroidota bacterium | reverse complement strand
TTTGCCAATTCAATTCCAACCGGGGCCTTGCTTCTTGTTTCTGATCAGCCAATGATTTCTACCGGAGTGAAGACTGCCGAGAGCGATAAAATGGTAACTTCGCTTTATGTAAGGCAGCACCTTGAAATTGGAATTGATGCTTTGCTCGAGATTATTAATAAAGGAGAATCGGTTCGACACCTGAAGTTTTAATAACTGTTTGTAAAAGGAACATGATGACATTTGAGCAGATTATTGATAATCTGAAGAAGAAAACTTACCAGCCTGTCTACTTTTTGATGGGAGAAGAATCTTATTACATCGATCAGATTACAGATTATATTCTTGATAATGTATTGACCGAAGCAGAAAAAGGGTTTAATCTTACCATTCTGTATGGGAAAGAAACAGATGTGAATAGCATAATTATGGCATCGAGAAGATTCCCCATGATGTCGGAATGGCAGGTTGTGCTTGTAAGAGAGGCTCAGAATATAAAAAATATTGAAGATTTGGTTTCTTATTGTGAAAAGCCTCTTAAATCAACAATCCTTGTGGTGAATTACAAATATTCGACACTGGATAAGAGAAAAAAGTTGGCAAAGGTTGTCGATAAGAACGGGGTATTGTTTGAATCCAAAAAGATATATGACAATCAGTTGCCTGCATGGATCAATCAATATCTTAAACGACACAATTTTACAATTACACCTCAGGCTTCACAAATGTTAGCAGACTTTCTGGGGACCGATTTAAATAAGGTGGCCAATGAACTTGATAAGCTTGTTATTGTCCTTCCTGCAGGAACTCAGATTACTCCTGATCATGTGGAGAAGAATATTGGGATCAGTAAAGAATATAATATCTTTGAATTGCAGAATGCTCTTGGGGATAAAGATGTTCTGAAAGCGAATCGGATTATTAATTACTTCGGTGCTAATCTGAATAATAACCCGTTGGTTAAAACAATCAGCTCGTTATTCTTTTATTTTCATAAACTTCTAACCCTTCATTATACAGCTGATAAAAGCAATGCTTCTTTAGCAGCGGCTCTTCAGGTAAATATTCATTTTGTCGAGGCGTATAAACGTGCGGCTAAGAACTATTCAATTCGCAAGGTTGTTGAGGTGATCGGTATTTTGAGAGAATATGATATGAAGTCGAAAGGACTTGGGAGTACAGCCTCACCAGAAGATCTTCAACGGGAGATGATTTATAAAATTCTACATTAGTTAAGCTATGACTCTTTATATTGTCGGAATAACGGTACTTGTCTCTTATTGGGCATTTCGAAGTGAGCCGGTAATGAATCGACTTCAGTTTAATGCCAGTAAGGTGTACCATAAACATGAATGGTATCGTCTGCTCTCTCATGCGTTCGTACATGCAAATTGGGAACATCTGATTATTAATATGCTGGTGTTTTATTCTTTCGGTACTGTTTTAGAACGTATCTTCCAGTATGAATGGGGTGCAGTGGGAGTTGTTTTTTATCTTATCTTATATTTTGGAGCAGTACTCTTTTCCAACGTTTATTCTCTTTTCCAACATCGGGATGATTTCTACTATAATGCTGTAGGTGCTTCAGGTGGAGTCTCGGCGATTATATTTTGTAATATCTTTTTTGATCCATGGAATCCTGTCTATTTCTTTGGCATCATCCCAATTCCGGGTTTCTTATTCGCAATGATTTATCTTGGCTATTCTTATTATATGTCGCGAAAGAATTCTGATAATATTGGACATGATGCGCATTTTCTGGGTGCATTATTTGGATTTTTATTTCCGATCATTCTTCACCCCGGACTATTTCGTACCTTCCTGGATCGGTTGTTTATGATTTCATAAGATGATCGGTACAATTTTCCTGGATCGCGACGGTGTGATAAATGATAATTCCAACCATTCTCATATTTAATGACGGCATTGAATGCTTGAACTGATAAGGTGTTTTTTATGAAAGCTGAGTATTGTATATATAGCGGAGACTTACTGAGAACGGATAATGCTCTGACAACATCTGCAACAGGTATGTGCTCGGGATATTGTTTTGTGGAAGAGATGCATGCCGCTGAAAACAGAATCTTTTTCTTCGAGGAACATTTGCGACAGATATCACTGAATATGGATCTTTTGGAAATTCCATTACCAAGTCCTCTTCAAAAAGATGGAATGGAGTTTCATCGATTGGTCGCTAGGCTTCTAAATAAGAACAGATTCTATATGGGAGCAGTTGTGAAATTATATATAACGGAATCTTCGTGGGGTGTAGAGGTATCCCCACTTCCTGATCGAAGTTATACTCTTGATTTGGAAGGGATTTCTGTTGATCTTTATGATCGGATGACGAAGTGTGCTCATCCTTTATCAACTTCACATGCGGGGTCTGCTTCGATTTGGGATATGGCAGTCAGGCATGCACGCAAAGTAGGTGTTGATACCTGTTTGATCCGGAATAGTAATGGCGTAATGTGTGAAGCCGCAAGCGCGAATCTTTTTGCCTTGACAGATGATGTCTTAATAACTTCCTCACTGGGGTGTGGGGTTTACCATGATGTAATCCGGGAAAAGATAATGCAGGCGGCAAGAATGGCTGATCTCCAGGTTCAGTCTGTTGATGACCTCTTTTTTGAACAGTTGGTCTTATCTCATGAGATTTTTATAGCAAGTGCATCGGTTGGTATAAAATGGATCAAAGCACTTCGCGAAAGAAGATATTATTGTAAGAGAATAAAAGATATAAACAACTGCCTGAACGAATTGGTATAATCCTAATTAAGGGTTGGGTTCTCAGGATAGTTTTCCCATAGCTTATACTTGCCCCCGACTTCCTTTACGGCGTCAGTCCATGAGTCTGCAAAACAATCCATGACTTGATTGATTTGGATATTGGAAACGATCCATGAATCTTCCTTTAGCTCCTGTTCCAACTGTCCGGCAGCCCATCCGGAATAGCCAAGGAAGAAACGAACATCGGATTGCTTGATCTGATTCTTTTGAATTAATTCGCTGAGTACATCAAAACTACCTCCCCAATATAGATTGTCAATAACATGAAGACTTCCCGGAATTTTATCTCCAAGAGTATGGATGAAATATAAATATTCGGGATTTACAGGTCCGCCAATGAATAATTGTTTCTCATATCCTGGAAATTGTTTGTTGAATGAGTTGATAGCAACGTCTACCGGTTTGTTTAAAATAAATCCAACAGCACCGTCATGCGAACATTCAACAAGCAAAACTATAGAACGATTAAAATATGTTCCCGGCAAGAATGGTTCTGCAATTAATATTCTTCCTTTTTTGGGGGGGATATTATTTGTCTCGATTCTGAATATGTCGAAATTTGATTTCATCTGTTTCTATCTGTCCCTCCCAATATATAAAAAAAAGATTTAGAGTACAATAGAAAAGATGAGCTATTTTTCTTTTGAGGTTTCATTCTTTAGAACAATATAGACATCCTCATTTTCTTTCTTCATGAGATATTGTTCTCGTGCAAACTTTTCCAAATTGCTTTTATTGGTTCCAAGCTCCTTTAATTTGGTTCGATCATCCTCGATCTTTTGGTGGTAGTAGCCAATATCTTGTTTTAATTGATTTAAGTTATGCTGGTTGTGCCAGACACGTATCATGTTGTGTTCGTCGAAGAAGGTAATCCATACCAGGAAAACCATTGTCGTCCAGAAAAATTTATTCCGGATTAGCTTGGGGTATCGGGTTAAAATCTCCTTTAGAATCATGTTGGCTTCTTTTATTTACAAATTTAAGGTAAAATGGAATGTGAAGAAAATAAATCATAGAAAAACCATTGTCAATTAATGTTGGAAGGTATAATTTCGTGTTTTTCAATAACATTTGGTTGTCTGTATGCATGTTTATACTCAGATAAACTTTATGGTTTTAGTCAAATTGATTTAATTCTATTCGTATGGTAAGAATGTTATTGCTTTGGATCCTATTTCTTTGCGCGTTCTCTGTGAAAGCACAGGAGGATGCTAAATATATCGGATCATGGCAGGGAACGTTAGATGTTGGTGCTGTAAATTAAGAATGGCAATTAATTCAATGACCCGATTCAGATATTTCAACTTTGTAAATTTTCTTTTATGAAGAATGGGAATGATTTCGTTTCTCTTTTTTGATCAAATTCATATGAGGCACTTTATCAGGGTAAGGTGTTAGATAACTATTTTGACAATTACTTGTGAAAGGTATTCAGATCTGTTGTGGCATGAGACAGATACTTTGGGGAATATTGTGCTTGATGATGGTTTTTTGTTGATGACTTTCGTTGTTGAGGTTATAAATTGAACAAAGAGGTTGCTTGAATCAGATGTGAAAATCTTTTTAGCAACCTCTTTGTTTTTATCTCTTGAAAAGAATAATGAATAGAAAATCGATTTATTCTTATCGCTGTGTTTTATTCATTTTCCGGAAGGAAATTGGGATAAAGGTAATTCTGTGCAGGATTAAAGGTTTCTTTAATCGTACGGACAGAAACCCATCGGAGTAAGTTGAAGATTGATCCTGCTTTGTCATTGGTTCCTGAAGCTCTGGATCCTCCGAATGGCTGTTGGCCAACAACTGCACCGGTTGGTTTGTCGTTGATATAGAAGTTTCCTGCACAATTAGCGAGACGTTTTGTCATCTTGTCAAGACTATAACGGCACTGTGAAAAGATAGCTCCAGTTAATGCATATGCAGAAGTCTTATCAAGGATGTCTAGTGTTTCATCAAGTTTCTCGTCGTCATAAACAAAGATAGTAACAACCGGTCCAAATAACTCTTCCGTCATTGTAATATAGTCAGGTTTCTTTGCCAATATAACAGTAGGTTCGATGAAGTAGCCGGTGGATTTATCACAATTTCCTCCTGCGATAACTTCTGCATCAGGGCTTTTTCTTGCTCCATCAATAAAGCCGGCGAGTTTGTCAAAAGAGTCTTCGTCAATTACTGCATTTACGAAATTGGTGAAGTCTTCGGGAGGTCCCATTTTGAGATCTTTCAAATCTGCTTCTACATAACTCCATGTCTCAGCCCAGATGCTTTTAGGAACGTAAACTCTGGAGGCAGCAGAACATTTTTGCCCTTGGTATTCAAAAGACCCACGGACGATTGCAACAGCCAATGCTTTGGTGTTTGCAGTCGGATCGGCGAAGATGAAGTCTTTTCCTCCGGTTTCACCAACAATACGCGGGTAGGTTTTATAAGTGTTAATGTTTTCTCCGATTGTTTTCCAAACGCTGTTGAAAACTCCGGTAGAGCCGGTAAAGTGTATTCCTGCAAAATCAGGATGTTTAAGAACAACATCCGCTGCTGCCGGTCCTGAAGCAAAGATAAGGTTTATGACTCCATCGGGAAGACCGGCTTCCATCAGGATTTCCATAATCACGTGAGCTGAGTAAACTGCCGTTTTGGATGGTTTCCATACACATACATTCCCCATTAATGCAGGTGCACAAGGCAGGTTTCCTGCAATGGATGTAAAATTAAACGGAGTTAATGCATAAACAAATCCTTCAAGTGGACGATATTCGTTGTAATTCCACATGGAAGGAGCAGATTGAGGCTGAATGTCATAGATCTGAGACATAACCTGAACTCCGAATCTGAGGAAATCTGCTAATTCGCATGCTGAATCGATTTCTGCCTGAAATGCATTCTTCGACTGTCCGAGCATAGTCGCAGCATTAATTTTAGCTCTGTATGGTCCGGTAAGCAAATCCGCTGCTTTTAGAAAAATTGCAGCACGATGTTGCCATGCTAATGAAGCCCATCTCTCTTTAGCTGCTAACGCGGCATCGATAGCCATTTTAACATGACTTCCATCTCCTTGAAAGTAATATCCAAGTGTGTGTTTGTGTTCATGGGGAGGAGCAATACGGACTTTTTTCTCGGTGCGAACTTCTTCTCCTCCGATGATCATTGGAATGTCAACTTCAATGGATCTAAGTTCGCTGAGTTTTGCTTTTAATTCAACACGTTCTTGGCTACCAGGAATGTACGATTTGATGGGTTCGTTTCTAGCGATCGGGACATTAAAGAAACCTTTTGACATAACATCTTGATTTAAGTTATGAATTGACGAATTATTGTAGTATATACTCTTGTTACACCAAAGTTAATGATTCATAATCTCAGAAATGCTAATAAAAGTCATCTTTACAATTTAACCACATCTTGAAGTTGTTATTAACAAACAAGATGATTCTTTTTGTTTATTTTTATTTCATTATTTTAATTTACTTTGTAGTAAATTAAGGGCACATGCTGATTGAATATATTAAGCAATACGGATTTAAACTCGAAAAGGTTGATACTGACCATAAGCGCAGAACAAAAATGTTGTTATGGTTTTCGGTCGCTGGATTTATTTTCGGGCTTATATGGGTTTTGGTTAATCTGATATTTCTGGCAAATTTAAACTGCATGCCCGGATATGCTTCATTTGCAGCGTTGTCTGCCCTGATGTTTTATTTTACCATTGTAGGGCGAGAAAAGATTGCAGTAGGAATGGTTTATCTTTTCCCAATCCCGGTTTATTTCTTTTTTATGTCTGAAGAGTTTGCTGTTGTACCTTTGAATCTTGGTATTGACAGTGTCCTTCATTCAATTATGTTTGCCTTTTTATGTTTCTTGCTTTTTACAAAAAGTAAGAAACAATTGTTAATCTTTTGGGTGATTGGTTTGCTGACACTTCTTTTGAATGTCACCCTCAATCACTATTGGTCTTCATGGTTCTTGTTGAGATGGCCTGTAATAGATAACTCGATTAATCCGATTGCACTTTTCTTTGCATATTCCTTCGTTATTATTTTTGTGTTGTGGCGATATACAAGTACGCTGGCAGATATCTCTTTAAATTTGAGAAAACAGTATCGTTGGACAGATAATTTCTTTAAGAATGCAAAGGAACCTTTAGCGCTTTTGGAATATCAATATGATGAGCAAAATGTTATTGGAATGAAAGTGCTTCGGGTGAATCACTTGTTTGATGAAGCTTTTAATATTCCTGTTAAACGAGTTGTT
>JAUZOB010000172.1 GCA_030706665.1 Bacteroidota bacterium | reverse complement strand
CAACTAAGGTGTTGTTAAGGGTTTGTTTGACTGAAATTAGTATACACATTTATGTGTCTTCACTAGAATCAGGATACTGTATCTTACTTGTGCTTTTATTTGAAGAACTTCATCAGAAATTATGTGTTTATAACATATGAAGTATTGTGCGTTCATAAAAACAGAGAACTCATTTTGTGAATGAGCTCCTGTTTCGTGTGATAAGTTACTGAAATATTAGGGAAAAGCAATATTTCAACATTTATCATATATCCATGAAATTTGCATACTAATGAATCCGGAAGATTTGGATTGCATCCAAAATCGCAGTATTCACTTCCAAATTCATGTTATCATTTACATTGGGTACAAAACGAAGATAGAAATGGTGATTTCCTTTTGATAAATGCACTTTCACCGCATTAGAATATCCCCATTTTGACCATCCATTTTCATCTCCGCATTGAGGGAATACAACAGCTCCGGCATTTATCGCATCATTGAATAAGGTGCGGATTGCGCATTTATTTTCGCTATATATGGGGCCCGATCCATTGGCATAACGAAAATCGATTGAATAATCTCCTTCTTCCGGAACTGAGATTTGAAAAGGGTAATTCGTGTTTTGTGTCTTGCTCAGTTCTATATAACCGTCGCCAGTAAAACCTGTAGCATTATAGTTTGCTTTCTCAGCGTATTGCTCTGCCTCAATGCGCCATACTCTTTCATTGGGCAGCACTATTAAGGGTTTATCGGAAAAAGTTTCGTATCCATTGTCATCGATCGCTTTAAACATGTATTCTGTATATTTCCCGTCATTAGCCAACCGGATCCGGTTGTTGGTCGTCTCGATAAACTGCATCCCGTTTTTGTATCCAATATATTTGCGGATTTTACTGTCTTTTCTCAAAATGACAGAATCACCTGCCTGTTGCCAGGTTAAGGCAGGTAATGAGAAATCTACATCCTTAAAGTTTATTGTACCTGCATCCGAAAAATGATTGTTCAGTTCGATCACAACAGAATGATTGCCTTTTAAATCAGCAGCGATGAATGGTTCTTTCATCTTTTTCCCGTCAATAAGAAACGACTTTATGGTGTTGCCAAAGCCTTTCATCTGAATATTCAGAACAGCATCCCGATATTTGAAGTTACTCAATGTTTTATTCCCGGCGATTGTCTGAGGAACTAAAGGCTTAAACCGAATTCCGGCAGGTTGGAAATCCATCCCGTAATAGAGCTTAAAAACCATGCTTAGATTACCGGCTACGCTCCACAATTGTCTCGGTGAACTTCCGGCTGTTGTTTTATAATCACCGGTTGTAGCAACCAGATTCTCTCTGTTCGATAATGCTAACGCAGCGACCCTGTAAATAGTTGCGATACTTTGCAAAACGGCCTTTTCATTTCCTATCTTTGCTGCTGCCAGAGCCCAGTAGGCTTGTACAAAAGGCCAGACTGCATTATTGTGATAGGAGAATGTGTTCGGAACCTGCGGAAAGATACAGGGAGTTCCGAATTCTGTAACCGGAGTATTGGCAATAATTTGTTTTTGCTGTGCGGGATTTGCAATATCGAACAGTACACACAAAGCTTCACCAAGCGCATCCGAACGTTTTGAGATGATCTGATAATTCTTCCCATACAGATATTGGGCATAATACCCTTTGTCTTTCATCCATAAATATCGGTTTATTCCATCCCGTATTTTATCGGAAGTTGCTTTAATTTCTACATCAGGCAGTTTCAGTTCCTTCGCCATCAGAGATAGTATCTGATAAGTCTGGAAATGCACAGCATTTGTCCCCAGGTTTTGGGAATTGAAAATATCAATTGGTCCCATCCATACCGGATAAGTCTGTTCTCTCCAGTCCATGAAAGAGGATTCACCGAAATACATTCCGGTTTCTTTATTCAGGATGGTCAGTTTGTCATCGTCAGTGGTATTTTTAATAATCTGAAAAGCATTGGCCAACCATTCCTTATCGCCGGTCACCTTATAAACCTCCCATGCAGCAAGACTCCATACCACCCGGTCAGTTGACACGGGCCATGAACCTCCGGTTCCAGTATCCTGAATAATCTTCTTATTCTGCACCTTCTTCATCAGGCTTATCTTAGAAGCCTCCGGATTAATGATTGCCAGGGCAAGGTCGATAGAGTAGCTGATATCGCGAGTCCAGACTCCGTTCCAGACCTCTCCGGCTATGAAAGCCCCGTCAGAACGCACATCCTTGAGCATTTCTTCAACTGACAGATTATATAAGGCATCCACCAACGGCAAATTGGATTTATATTTTGGGAATAGGGTCAGATCTGAGGTGAGTTTCCAACTGGAATAGGCCGGATGGGGATTTAAAATTAATGTAGCTTCATAGATCCCGTCATGATTCTCATCTTTTAATTCGAATTCTTTTTTCCCATTCAGATTTTCAAATTTCCAGGTTAAAGGTGCTATACTTCCTGCGATATAAACTCCTTTAAAATCTTTTTGATATATTTTTTCTCCATTGAACAAGGTGAAGAAACCTTTTCCCTTGAAAGATTTCAGTACATCTCTCATATCAAGGCGAACAATCCATTTAGTTTCTGGCTTCAGGATCTCATCCACCTTTGTTGCCATTGTATCGACGGACTGTACTCCGAATTTTATGAGTTTAGAGACATAGGTGCCATTCTGTGGTCGGATTGTAACCATATGGTCTATACCGTGATCCGCTTCATTGTCATTTCCATTGATACTAAATTTGAATTTAATCGTAGGGCTTATAATGCCCTGGTAATTGGAAATAAGTTGATTAGGTGAAAGTGAAACCGCTTTATAGGGCGGCTGGATGACGCTATTCGAATAAACTGTAAATTTATCCGACTTATATATAACAGATTTCTTCTCCTGTGACATTGCAGAAAAGCATGCCATGTTCAAGAGAAGTAAAATGGACAATAATTTCATTTTTTTGTATTTAAAAAATTAATTAATTGAGGAAATTCAAATGGCTTTTGATTTCTTATTTCAACATTGATTAGACCTCGTTGATGATTTTATGAATGTGAATTAGAAGTTCCGGCATCTGGGTCATATCTTAAAATATATGAAGATGGAATTCATTTTTCAATTTTAATAGGACAGGGAAGACATTAAGTCTTCCCTGCTTTTTTGAAGTGAGATAACAAACCAAACTTATAAAGAATCGTTTTGCGTTTGATTTCTATCAAACATTTGCAACAAACCATTCATGTTAATCGAATCAAGAATTTTTTATTTTACATAGAGCCATAAACATTTGGCGCTGCAAGAGATGCATAGAGATTTAAACTTTCCAAAGCAATAAATTTTATATGTCGAATTTGTCGTGCGACAAAAGCTTTGTCCGGCATTGATCTGTTGGAATGTATAAATCCTAATGCTACACTATTTCTGAATCTTTTCATCCAATACAAGATCGCCCAAAGGATCAGTCATTGATTTTACTCTGAGTAAACCTTTTTTCCCACTCTTTGCAGTAAAGAATATAACATCACCAACCGCAATGTTAACATCCGTTAAGGTGGCTGTCATATCTTTGAACAAATCATCTCCTTTCATTGCATCAAATTGTGCAGATGTAAAAGGCGTTTTTGCATATCTGATTCCTGTATCAGACAATCGACTGGTGAAGTTATGTAGAATCGCATCCAGATCAATATTGGTCAGGGTCGCATTGTCAAAGAAAAGATCAATCAAAGGATTTTTAGCAGCATTCTTCATTGCACTACTTCCGTATGGAGTCCCTGTATCGACATCCAGGCAACTTCCATAATTGCTGTCCCATCCTCCTAAAGTGAGGTTGGAATAGACGTTGATATTACTTTTTCGAAGAGTGACGGTATAGATATCAGTTGCGGTAGTATTCCCGTTTTTATCTGTCACTTTGATTTTATAAATCGTGTTAGCAGTTATATTCGGGATCGTAATGGAATAATTGGCGGTTGTTGTTGTATCACTGTCAAAATGATAGACACCTGATCCTGTAACTTCTGATTCAAATGTCGTACTATCGTAAGTAGTAACACTGAATGCCCGAATCATTTGTATCTGCCCGGCAGCTTTTGCTGTTCCTGTAATTGTGACTGCATCTCCGGCATATGCAGAATCTTTGGCTGTTGCATTATCAAAGCTAACGGACATAGGTAGAACACTATTGTTGTTATTGTCGTCTTCACAACTGTTTAGCATTCCCATTAAAAGAAAGCCAGCCAATATGTAGGTTATATTTATTTTTTTCATAAACCACAATTTTTAACATGTAGATGTAAAACTTTTCATTTAATATCAATTTCAAGAGAATCATCAATGAGTCTCTAAAAAGCTATTGGGGTCCTATGATCAAATAAGAATTTAAAATCTTAAGACCGATGAGTCCGTCTTACAGGATCTCCATTCCTCAACTAAGAGAAACATGGATACCTGTAAGGAACTCTGTGAATTAGAAATGAATGACTTTTTTATACAAAGAGGGTTGTCCGTTCTAAAAGACACAATGATATCTGGAATCGTCATTTTTGAACTCGTATAAGGGTTTGTGATTTTGTTGATTGGAATTCTTGAACAAACTCATAATGACTATCGACTTTTTTTCCGGACAACCTTGTTCTTGAATTATTTCCAAAATGGATTTTGAACCAAATTAGGATTTTTATCTATTTCTGACTGTGGAATAGGAAACCAGTAGTTCTTAGGTTCAAATTTTCGGACCTGATAAACCTGTCTTGTAAAGTAGGCTTTGGGATTGCTTATGTCATCACTCTTTTCTGTCCCGGAGAAATTCATCCCCCAGAAATTAGCGTTAAGGGTTTGTTCCCCTATTTTCCAGCGACGTATATCAAAATACCTGAGTCCTTCGTTATTCAACTCGACACGACGTTCACGACGAATCGCTTGTCTCAGTTCTTCCTGAGATAATCCGGATTGTAATCCGGGAATTCCACCTCTTTCTCTGATTTTGTTGACATACTTCAGAATATCCGAGTTGCCCGGATCTGTTTCATTTAAGGCTTCTGCATAATTCAGGTAAGCTTCCCCTAAGCGATAGAGTATACCAGGACGATAAGGGTTGACACCATTCCTGGGATCAAAATCCGGATGATGTTTTTTCCTTACCAAATATCCAGAAGAAGGTGCGTCATGAGTCGGACCTCCGTCCCAATCACCAAAATAGAAATGGGTTACACGGTTTTCATGTTTAAACCAACATCCGTTGTAAAGTACTGAAATATAAAATCGGGGCTCGCGGTGACAATACATATTGTAAGTGCCGGATAACGTAACTTGTCCGGGAGTCTGAACTTCACTCCATTTTGTTTTCCTGACTTCAGGATCAGTCGAGAAGCCTTTTTCTGAATAACCGGAATTCGGATCAGTGATTTGGAGCCCGTTGTCCATGAAGAAAGCATCTACCAATGACTGAGTTACACCTAAACCGCCATTTCCGGCGCAACCTCTGGGAGTGGAATGATAGTCATAATTGGATTGATAATCACAGTAAGGACGTGCAAATAGAATCTCTTTATTACCGTCCTTTTCTTGTTTGAACATCATATTCTGGTAAGACAAGAATGGATCGATCGTACCATCATCGTTATATTCATAATATAGTTGGTGTCCATTGGCTTCGGCTAAATCAATGAGTTCTTTACAAGCATCTTTTGCTTTAATCCATTTATTGGCATCGTAGGTGGTATTAAACAATGCAACTCCTTTGTTGTTGACAAATCCTTTGTAATCAGTATTGCCATTTACCAAGGGACTGGCTGCAAAGAGAAGCATTCTGGCTCTTACTGCTAAACACATAACAGATGTTGCTCTTCCATATTTTTTGCTGTCAGTATATGATGCAGGAAGTTTGGTTGAAAGATCTTTTAATTCTTTATCAATCCAATCGACAATTTCATCGTAAGGTGTTTGCCCCAATAATAATTCTTCTTCTGGTGCATCAGCAGGTGTTAAGTCTGTGTGAAATGGAATCGGTCCGTATACTTCTAGTAATAACGAATAATAATAAGCGATCATAAAGCGTGCTTCATATTTCATGTTTTGGACATCCTCTTCCGTAAGCAATTGAGCCGGATTTGCTTTTACATGGTTGATGAAGATATATGCAGAGCGTATTCTTTTTGGAAGTTCGGTATACCAGTTTGCATCCCAGGTTGTAGAAGGACTCCAGTCTCCTCTTTGCATTGCAATAACTCCCCATCCAAATTGTTCCCATCCTGTAGATGGAGCCATATCATCAGATAATGGATCAAATGCTGCCCATCGGGTGTTTGACCAATAGGGGTCCTGAATATTCATATAAACACCGGCTAGCCATTCTTCTGTTCGGTTTTTGTCGTTGAATACCATATCCAATGTAAGTTGGTCATCTGGTTGTTTATCCAGAAAATCCGAACAGGAAGCAGATAAACAGACAATTATAATTAGTAATATATTTCTTAGTAGTTTCATGATGGATTAAAATTTGAGATAATTAATCTTGTTTAATCATTTAGAAATAAAGTTCACAGCCAAAAGAAGCGGATTTCATAATTGGGTAAATAAGACCATTACTTGCGCTAACTTCCGGATCCCACAATTTGAACTTTGAGAAAGTAGCCAGATTGGAGCCTCTTACAAATATTCTTGCTCTTTCGATATAAGCTTTATTGGCAAGTCTTTTAGGAAAATTGTAACCTAATTCCAGATTTTTCAGCCTTAAAAGACTCATGTCTTTTAACCACCAGGTAGAAGCTTGATTGTTGTTGGCACTCTGATAATCGGATAGTCTTGGCCAAAAAACATCTTGTCTTGGATTTTCAACTGTCCATCGGTCATTCACATTTGTCAAAATATTTCCCATGGCTCCATTCGAACTTCCCGGAATAAAGCTGGTTCCTCCGATTATTCTATCCGTTTTTCCTAATCCCTGGAAAAAGAAACCGAAATCAACATGCTGATATTTTAGATTTGCTCCAAACCCGTATACAAGTTCCGGATTAACAGTACCACCAATTGCAGAATTGT
>JAUZOB010000171.1 GCA_030706665.1 Bacteroidota bacterium | reverse complement strand
TCGATTATTAAAGAGTGCGTCGATAATATACGTCTTTCGAAAGGGGTAACTTTGGATATGGACGCTACTCCGATCGATGACTCAAAGACTTATGAATTGTTTAGTAACGGTGAGACTACTGCTGTATTCCAGTTTGAGTCTCCCGGAATGAAAAAATATCTTCGGGGTTTAAAGCCGAATCGTTTGGAAGACCTGGTTGCGATGAATGCTCTTTATCGGCCAGGCCCGATGGAGTATATCCCTCTTTTCGTCGACCGTAAGAATGGCCGTGTCCCCATTGTTTATGACCATCCTTTGATGGAACCCTATCTGAAAGACACATATGGGATTACCGTGTATCAGGAGCAGGTTATGCTTCAGTCACGAGCTCTTGGCGGATTTACCCGTGGTGAATCGGATACGCTTCGTAAGGCGATGGGAAAAAAGAACTTCAGCCTGATGGAAAAGCTGAAGGTCAAATTCCTTGACGGGTGCCAGGCGAACGAGAAGTTCATGGAAGGCTGTAAAGAGATGGGGAAAGATGCCGTTGAATTGATTAATAAAATCTGGAAAGACTGGGAAGCTTTTGCCAGTTATGCCTTCAATAAATCTCACTCTGTTTGTTATGCCTATGTTGCTTATCTAACCGGATATCTGAAAGCGAATCATCCGGCTGAGTTTATGGCTGCGGTCCTTAGCCGTAACCTGTCGAGCATTGATAAGATCACTATTTTTATGGACGAGTGCCAGCGAATGGGACTTGAAGTGCTTGGACCTGATGTCAATGAATCTTATCATAAATTTACCGTAAATAAAAGCGGGGCAATCCGCTTTGGAATGGGCGGAATCAAAGGTGTCGGAGAGGGAGCTGTTATCGATATTATTAATGAAAGGGAGAAGAACGGCCCCTATCAAGATATATACGATTTCGTCGAACGGGTGAACTTGCAGTCGGTCAATAAGAAGAATATGGAAGCTTTGGCGACTGCGGGTGCATTTGACGGATTCGGAACTATAAAAAGAAGTCAGTTCTTTGCGGAAGAAGGATCAGAAGTCTCTTTCCTGGAAAGTCTGGTGCGCTATGCTCATAGAATGAAGAGCGAGCGTTCTAATGCTCAACAATCTCTGTTCGGAGGAGCAGCTGAGGTGATGGTGCAAAAACCGGTTCTTCCCAATATCCCCGAGTGGCCTAAATTGGTTATGTTGGAAAAGGAAAAGGCATTGATCGGGATTTACCTGTCGGCCCATCCTCTGGATGATTATAAATTTGAATTAACCCATTTTACAACTCCTGATGTTACACTTCAAAATCTTTCTCCGGAAGAGATTAACAATCTTAAAGGAAGAGAGGTCATAGTCGGAGGAATGGTTACTGAAGCGCGCGAAGCGATGACAAAAACAGGAAAGCCTTTCTCTGTAATGACGTTGTCTGATTACAAAGGATCCTGTCAGTTCTATTTCTTTGGGCAGGATTATGTGAAGTTCTCGAATTATTGCAAACAGGGACTCTTCCTTTTGGTAAAAGGGAAAACCCTTCCGCGCTATGGGAATAGTGATCAGTTAGAATTAAAAGTTGATTTGATAGAACTTCTTTCAGAAGTGCGAAGTTCACGTGTTAAAAATGTAACACTTGAACTACCTTTGCATCGTATAACGAAAGAGTTCATCCAAGACCTTGATGCGCAAGCAATGGCAAATAAGGGAAATGCAAATCTACGGTTCAACATATGGGATGCGGAAAACAAAATCATGATAAATTTGTTTTCAAGAAATACCCGTATTGAGCTTACGAATGATCTTCTCCATTTTCTGCAAAAGCAGGAAGATCTGGTGTTGAAGGTGAATTAATTTTTAACTTTGTACAAAGGATTTCGGTATAACTTTAAAAAATATATAAAATCATGGCTATTCAAGTTACTGATTCTAACTTTGAAGAAATTGTACTTCAGTCAGATAAACCCGTATTAGTTGATTTTTGGGCAGAATGGTGTGGCCCATGCCGTATGGTTGCTCCATTAGTGGAAGAATTGTCGAAAGATTACGATGGACGCGCTGTCGTTGTTAAAATGGATGTTGATTCGAATAATATGATTCCTATGAAATATGGTATTCGTAATATTCCTACAATTCTGTTTTTCAAGAATGGCGATGTAGCAGATAAACAGGTTGGAGCTGTTCCTAAAACAATTCTTGCTGCAAAGATTGATGCACTCCTGTAAGGTATTGTAGGATGCGGAGAGAGGCTGTCCGAATAGGTTGATTGAATCCTCTGATTATTTGTATAAAGGTAAGACGGAGGCTCCCGTTTGAATCCCATTTTAATTGAAATTGGAATTCAATCTGATGACAGGTTGACGGGATCTTATGTGTAATTCAAATGGTCAACTTTTTAGACAGTCTCTTTTTTTGATGGATATAATTTGAAAACGCTTTTTGACATACAGCAAATTCAATAGTTCGACAATCTGGAATTCATTACTGAAGCACGTCTCTCTTTGGTACACGCTGAGATGCTTTATAGCAAGCTCTCTGAATTACTGAAACCAAGGTATGTCGGTTTGATGAGAGGAACCGACGCAACTTCCGTGCAGTCTTTATTCATCAAAAGGAAGAAACTCATCTGATACTTTATCCTGCCGGAATAAGTTAACTCCTGACACTGTATTCTGATGTATTTGATCTCATGTCTTGTCGACTGCAATAACTTTTATACGTCTTGAACGCACTGTTCCTCCATACATCTGATTTTATACTTGTTGCATCTGTGCCAACGGTGATTATTCACTGAGTACTCTTTCAATGAAATTTTTTGTCGATGGAAGTGTCCTGGTTTATCTTCAGAACAGGCCTTTTTGATAACGCCATGAAATAAATTTCCTAATCTGCTTGACTTATTCTTTTGCGGAGTTTCTTTCCAATACACAGGTGATAGGGTAGTGGTCCGAGAGTTTTATCTTTTTGACGGAGAAATTGCAGGCTGAGAAGAAATCATCATGCAGAATGTAATCTATTCTGAAAGCCGGAAGCCTTCCTCGGTAGGTGCTGCAGATTCCCGATCCTGATTCGACAAACGAATCTTTTAAGTCACCCCGGAGTGTTTTATAGGTATATGAAACCGGAGTCGAATTGAAATCTCCGCATATAATTACCGGATAGGGCGATTCGGCAATGTGTGCGGCAACCTTATCCGTCTGTTGAGCCCTTTTGATAAATGCTCTCTTTAGCTTGGTCCCGATATCCTTTATTTCGTTAATCTGTTTTCTTCTTTGTGTGACTCTTGCTGAATCGATTACCGAGTATTCATCCGGTTTTATATAATTTGACTGAAGGTGACAATTGTATACTCTTACGGTGTCTTTACCCAATTTGATGTCGGAATAAATAACAAGGTTATGCGAGTTGACAAATCGAATTTCACCAAGATTGACAATGGGATATTTGGAAAACGTTACAGAACCGGAATATCTGGAGGTATGTGCAAAATGATAATAATTGATCTTGGGAATCTCTGCTTTAAACCGTTCCGGCCTTAATGGTCCCAGATTTTGAATTTTAACTTCCTGCATGCAAATGATATCGGGATCCTGGTCTACTAAAAACTGAATGATTTGAGGCGTTGTCCGATCCTTTTGTTCAAAAAATGAATAAAACTGTTGAACGTTGTATGATAATATTCTCAATCCGTCTTGTTTGACTGTGTTTTTAGGAAAAAGCTGAATGAAATTTTGCAGATGGCCCCATCCGAACGCGATAACTATGAATGAGATGAATATGTATCGGCTTCTAAAGACTGCCCAGATGATTAAAAAAATCAGATTGGTTACGAGAAGATATGGATATGCCAAACCAAAGAAAGCAATGGTCCAGAACTTAGCCGGACTTATGTAGCAGGACAGATAAGATAAGATCAAGAAGCATGCTGCCAAGATGTTGACAGTTAACAGAATTCCTTTTCCAGCTTTTCTCACAGTCAGTAAATTTTCTACAAATATAGGTAAAATTGAACTTTTAGAGGCAGCAAAGGTGCATGGAGATTCTCTTTTAAATCTTTTAATAACTGAATTTTAGATGATTTGATGGGGAATCAAAATTTTATTGCGAAATTTGCACCGTTTGAATTAAAGCTAGCATAAGTAATTAAAGAAGATGAGAAGATTCGAAAGAGAAAGACCGAACGGAGGTTCAAAATCTGGCGGAAGAAAAGAATATGGAGGGCGCCCGGCCAGACCTCAATCGGCAAGAGGACAAAGAGACGACGAGATGTCATCTGAAAAACCTCAATTTGACAGGAAGCCTGCAGGACAAAGAGACGATGAGAGATCGTCCGCCAGACCTCAGTTGAGGAAAAATACAGCAGGAACAGGAAGAAGAGATGATGGGAGATCATCCGAAAGAACAGAAGGAGGGAGACCCTCATTCGGAAAGAAGCCTTTTGGGAATCGTTCCGAAAGGCCTCAGGGAGGGAAACCTTCATTTGGAAGAAGAGACGATGAGAGATCATCTGAAAGGACTGAAGGAGGGAGACCCTCATTCGGAAAGAAGCCTTTTGGAAACCGTTCCGAAAGACCTCAGGGAGAGAAACCTTCATTTGGAAAAAGAGATTTCGGGAAAGGCCCTGGTAGACCTCAGTTTGCCAAAGGAAACAGAGATAATGAAGGTGCCACTGACAGACCCTGGCGTGGTACAAGACCGTCTGCTGTCCGCCGATCCGGATCTGCAACAAAAGAAAAGCGTGTTGATGATGGATCTATGCGTTTAAACCGCTACCTCGCGAATGCAGGTATTTGCTCAAGACGCGAGGCTGATACGTATATTCAGGCCGGAGTCGTGACAATTAACGGGAATGTAATTTCGGAATTGGGATCACGGGTTAATCCGGGAGATCAGGTTCGTTTCAATAACGAACTCTTATCGCCGGAACGTAAAGTTTATCTTCTCTTAAATAAACCCAAAGGATTTGTAACAACTACCGACGATCCGCATGCTTCTAAAACCGTTATGGATCTGGTTCAGGACGCCTGTCATGAACGAATCTATCCGGTTGGACGGCTCGATAAAGGGACTACCGGTGTTTTATTGCTGACCAATGACGGAGAAATGGCCAAACGGTTAACTCATCCGAAATATAAATGTAAGAAAATATATCAGGCTTACCTGGATAAACGTCTGGATCGTGCCGATCTGCTTAAGATTGCCGAAGGCGTTGAACTTGAAGACGGATATATCTCAGCTGACTCAGTTCAATATATTGATCCTGAAGATAAGAAACTGATCGGACTAGAGATCCATTCAGGTAAGAACAGAATTGTCAGAAGAATCTTCGAGCATTTGGGGTATAAAGTTGAAAAGCTCGACAGAGTAATGTTTGCAGGACTTACAAAAAGTAAACTGCCCAGAGGAAAATGGCGTTTCCTCACTGAAAAAGAAATTGCATTCTTGAAGATGGGAAACTTTTAATCAAAAAGTGTAATAAGAAGCTCGTTTTGAATACTAATATGTAACCATTGGAAGAGGAATTTGTAGATATCATTACCAAAAATCAGGGCATTATTCATAAAGTGTGCTGCATTTACTGTGACGACGAAGAAGATCGTAAAGATCTTTTTCAGGAGGTCGTCGTACAGCTGTGGCGCTCTTTTCCTTCTTTTCGGAATGAATCAAAATTCTCGACCTGGATGTATCGGGTGGCAATCAATACCGCAATTACAAGTTTTAAAAGGGGTAAACGTCTTCCACAGAGACAATCGCTTCCGGAACAAAGTATTCAAATCGTAGATGATGTATATGATCCGGAAACAGAAGATAAGATAAAGCTATTGTATCAATCTGTTTCAAAGTTGAGTGGAATTGAAAAATCGATTATTCTACTTTATCTGGAAAGTAAGACTTATGAAGAAATTGCTGAGATAACGGGGATAACTCAGAATTATGTTCGTGTTAAGATGAACCGGGTAAAAAAGAAGCTAAAGAAACTAATGAATATTGAGGAGTAGGAACGGGAATGAAATTTGATGAGCTAAAATCGATTTGGGAACAAGCATCACAGCAAAAGAGCGGGCATCCGGATCTTCAGAAAGAAGATATCCTTGTGCTACTGAAAACCAGGACTCGAAGTATTGTTGAGAAGATAGATCTGAATATTCGGATAGGATTCCTAATCCTGGTGGGTATGATCATATATCTTTTCATCGATAATTTTATTTTCACTCCTTTGTTGGTTAAGCGGGTTCCCGAGAGCGGATCTTATGTATATGCATTGGGAATACTTGATTTTATCAATTATTTCATCGCATTCGGATTCTTTGTGTATTTCTGGGTCTCTTATCGTAAAATCAATCCTCATAGCATCAATAATAAAAATCTGAAAGAAGCCTTGCAAAGCATTGTCCGCGCGTTGAATATCTTTCGGAGATTATTCTATGTGGCTTTACTGTTCTTTTTAGTCTCTCTGGCAATTGGCTTTATCGCCGGATTTATAACAGGCTTCAGAATGAAACTTGAATCACTCGGTCTAAGTCTTGCCAGTTTATCCTTTTGGCGAATATCACTTGCTCTCCTGGTCGGAATTCTTGTTCTGGGCGCAATATCTTACGGGGTATTCGCTTTGATTAACTGGATCTTTAATCGTTTGTATGGTCAATATCTGCATAAACTAAAGGCGACCTTAAAAGAATTGGAAGAGACAGCAGAATAATATTCAATCCCTCTGATATTTTATTTTCTTATTTCGCAATCCGAAGAATACTTCTTTCCGGGCGAATTGTATATCTTTGCATCGGAAATAGTTCATTTATAAATAAATAATGGCACACAAATCAGGTTTTGTAAATATAGTCGGTAATCCGAATGTCGGAAAGTCGACCTTGATGAACGTTTTGACAGGGGAGCGTCTGTCGATCATTACTTCCAAGATGCAGACCACCCGGCATCGCATCAAAGGGATTGTAAATGGCGAAGATTTCCAGATTGTTTATTCCGATACCCCCGGAATTCTAAAGCCGAAGTACAAGCTTCAGGAATCAATGATGAATTTTGTCGACACTGCATTAATCGATGGCGACGTCATCCTTTATG
>JAUZOB010000170.1 GCA_030706665.1 Bacteroidota bacterium | reverse complement strand
TACCGGTGTAAAATTTGAACGTGAAGATCTGGATAATCTGAATAGCAGGATCGAAAAGAATGTTACCGACTTTATCCTGAATAAATTGAATAAATAGTTCGGGGACAATTGTCGATATAACGATAGAAAAAATAAAACGAATGTCCGGTTTATATTTCTTGCAGAAATGAACTGTGACATTCGTTTTTTAATATCATTAAAACATGCTCGATTATTAGTGTGTTGAAGAAGTTTGTTGAATTTGTAAATGAATAAACTCTGACTGAAATGAAAAAAATAGCCGGATTCCTTTTAATTCTTTTCGTCTGTGTACAGGCCTGGGCACAAAATGATGAAGCAAAGAAAATTGAAGAAGCCAATGTAGTTAAAGTTGGCAGCCCTGTTCCAGACTTTTCTTTCTTGAACGGAGCAGGTAAAAAAGAATCAATGTCGGCGTATAAGGGGAAGGTGACGGTTGTTGTATTCTTTGCAACATGGTGTGGCCCCTGTCGTCAGGAATTGCCTCATATCGAAAAAGAGATCTGGGATAAGTCTAAGGATAAGAAAGACTTTGCTTTGTTAATCTTCGGACGTGAGCATAAAAAAGCAGAGGTTGATAAATTCCGCACGGAGAACAAATTTACGATGCCCTTTTTAGCTGATCCTGATCGGAGTGTTTATTCCAAATTTGCCAAGTCGTTCATCCCCAGACTTTATCTTGTTGATAAGAGTGGCAAAATCGTTTATGCTACGGTTGGATATAACGATGCTGAATTCAGTAAAATGTTAGATACTCTGCAAAAGGCATTTTAATTACATGGTGTAAACGAGGGATATGAGACAAACTTCTGATCTTCTCCCTTCTGAGAAACCGATCTGAATTATATTTTCGGGATTCATGAAGTTTTCCGCGTAGATATTCTTATGCTTATTCCGGACGGTTTAGTTTGAAACGTATTCTGAGAACATCTTCCTCACACGAAGAAGATATCATTATGAAAGTCCCGATTTGTGCTGTATTGGAAACATGTGGCCCAATACAGGGACAAGCATCATATTCACCGACCCGCACAATTCGAATCTGATCATCGGTTTCATCTGGTAATTTGCTTAGATTAAACTGTCTTTCTGCATCAGCTTTGAGTAGAAATTCCTCGGTAATCATTAGGTTCTGACTGATAACCTCATTTACCTTTTTCTCTATCGTTTTTTCTTCTTCCAGTGATAAAGCCCGGTTGAATCTGTAATCGCATTTTGACTTTTTGCGTTCCAAATGATTGGAGAAGGAGCGTCCGCATCCGAACATCCTTACCATGGTCTGGTTTAGAATGTGTTCGGCTGTATGCATTTGCGGGTCATATGTTTTCATGCTATTGTCAGTTTTGATACAAATATAGAAAACTGTTTATGTTTTTACTCAGATATTGAGGATATGCATTGAGATTATTCTCTGGCTGGGTCAATTTTAGCCTGTTCTGATCTTTTCTGAAGTTTCAAAGGTCAAGGTTATTCTTTAACATTAGCCAATGTCAGTGTACCGGTTGTTTTTTATTTATAATTCTTTCCACAATCTTTTTACTGTTATCTTCAAATCGAATGCATCCACTCATCGTTTGAATTGTTGGCAGTTCTTTGTAATTTGATTCAATAATTCTTTTAATCAAAGAATGATGTGAGTATTTATATGCATTTTTAAAATAGTGTTCTGCAGCGCATAATCGGGTCGCCGGATTTATTGAATGCAACATAAGCATAATAACTTTGTCATCTATTGAATCTTTAAATGTATAAAAAAAGGCTTTCGGTTAACCGAAAGCCTTTTCCACTGGAATATGTCCAAGATTATTGAACTGGTCCGAGTTGTCCTTTTTCTGCAGCTTTCTTCAGCTTGTCGTTTGCAAAAATAGCTACTTCAACACGACGGTTTAGTGCGCGGTTAGCTTCAGAATTGTTGTCAACGATTGGCTGTGTCATTCCGTAACCTTTAGTTGTAATACGTGAAGGAACAACGTTTTGGTTAATCAGAGTAGAAGCAACACTGTTTGCTCTTCTTTCAGAAAGAGCCTGGTTGTATTCTGCTTTTCCTGTATTGTCGGTATGACCTTCGATCAGGATATTGGTATCTTTGTATTTGTTGAGAATCGTGGCAAGATCGTTCAGATTTGCTTGAGACTGGCCGCTGAGAGTGCTTGAATTGACCGGAAAGAGTAATCCGGAATCGAAAGTAATCTTGATTCCTTCACCCACGCGTTCTACTTTAGCACCTTTTAGGTCATTCTGTAATTCTTTTACCTGTTTGTCCATGTAATGGCCAATTAAAACACCGGTAGTACCACCTACAGCTGCACCAATAATTGCACCAACAGCAGTATTTCCTGCTAATTTGCCAATGCCGGCACCTACTAATGCGCCTGCACCAGTTCCGATCATACCGCCTTTTGCTGTGTTATTTAGTGATTTGCAGCTAAATAGCATGCTTGCTGACAATACGATTGCCATAAAAACTTTGAAGTTCTTCATAATACTTTCGTGTTATAGTAAAATTATTTTCTCATTGCAAAGATAACCAAAGAACATGCCATAATGTTTAATGTTGAATAGAATTCCTTATTGTTAATAAAAGAATTAATTCTATTGATTTCAAAATCAGTTCATAATGAAAAGTTATTTTTTAAATCTGACATATTTGCACATTCTTTCTGATAAAAGCATTTATTGTCGCGCTAAACTATCATTTTGTAACTTTATATAGCTTGATTAATAGTTTTGGATGTTATTGGAATGTTGACGAAATTACCTTTATATGCTTGTTGATTTTGATTATTCTGTACGTACGTAAATATTTTATTCAGATGAGATATTTCGATTTATTTATATCAATGAGCGATAAAATAAAGGCAATTGGATGTACTTTCTTTTCATGTTAATGATCTTTCTCTCTGCTAAATGTAAGGAAAAAAATAAGATACTCACTTTAATCTTTGGTGAAACCTTAGATTTGCAGTCTCGAAAATTTAGAAAATGAAAGGAGTGTTTTGATCTTGAATTTTTTGATATTCCCGAACCTGTCCAATGAAAAAATGACGTTAAATGGATTATAATTAATCTGGAAAGACGATATTGTCAGAATGCTTTTTTAATAAATCGGAATGCGATATGGGTACAATTATTAATTTCAATTAAAAGGTTAGAGAAGAGACTGCATAAAGATTAAATTTTGAAATTTGCAGAGGCAAATGATTTTACCTTTTAAAAGAGATTGATCTGGTTGATGCTTCAAAAAAAGCGATGAAAGTTGATGGGGTATTTGTCCCGGAAAACACTGGGATAGAAAAATAGAACAGCCTTATCGTAATTTGTTAAGTCCTTAATCTTAGGCTATGTGAAATAGATTTTACTTTTGCGCGCTTTTAGAATTAAGGAATAAGATATAAATGAGACAATTATAGATCAATGTAAATTTGAAATATAATTGAGAAATACAAACGAACGAATGTTGATTTTTTCATTAAAATGCAAATGAGTCCTGAAGTCAGTAAATATCGTGAGATTCTAACTCAATATTGGGGGTATCATGCTTTTCGTGAACTTCAGGAAGAGATTATTCTGTCGGTAGCGGAAGGGAAAGATACCCTTGGACTGATGCCTACTGGCGGCGGTAAATCGGTGACCTTTCAGGTTTATTCCTTGTCATGCGAGGGTATCTGTCTTGTGGTTACCCCTCTGATTGCATTGATGAAAGATCAGGTGGGCGGATTATTGAAGCGTGGGATAAAAGCACTGGCGATTCACTCCGGAATGAGTATGAATGAAATTAATATTGCCCTGGATAACGCAGTTTGGGGAGATTATAAATTCCTTTACGTATCTCCGGAAAGATTAAGTTCATCACATTTTCAGGAGCGGTTGAAGATGATGCATGTCAATTTGATAGCAGTTGATGAAGCACATTGTATTTCTCAGTGGGGATACGATTTCCGTCCTTCCTATCTGAAGATAGCAGAGCTTCGTCAAATGCTTCCAGATATTCCTGTTTTAGCACTGACTGCAACTGCTACATTGAAGGTGGTAGATGATATTCAGATGCAATTGCTTTTTAAGGAGAAGAATGTTCTGCGTAAAAGTTTTTATCGGGAGAATCTTACTTATTTGGTCCGGCAGGAAGAGAATAAGGTGGGTTACCTGTTGAGAACAATTAAGCAGTCACGCGGTTCGGGAATCGTTTATGTTCGCAGCCGAAAGAAAGCGCGTGAATTAGCAGAACTCTTATCGCAAAATGGAATATCTGCCGATTATTATCACGCCGGACTGACTCCTGATAGCAGACATAAACGGCAGGAGGACTGGATGAGTGGTAAGAAACGGGTGATAGTCGCAACGAATGCTTTTGGAATGGGGATTGATAAACCGGATGTCAGATTTGTGATTCATCTGGATATCCCTGATTCCCTCGAAGCATATTTTCAGGAAGCGGGAAGAGCCGGGAGGGATGAGAAAAAGTCGGCAGCAGTTCTCTTGTACAGTCCTTCCGATTCATTAAAACTGAATGAATTTATAGAAGATAAATTTCCACCGGCAGAAACAATTAAACGCATCTATTGTGCACTTGGCAATTTCTTTAATTTAGCGGTAGGTACCGGAAACGGAAAGGTTTTTGCTTTTAATATGGCAGATTTCGCCTCAGCCTTCCACTTTCAGTTTGTTACCATCTTTAATAGTCTGAAGATACTTGAACGATGCGGATATCTGGAGCTGACAGAAGAGATCGATAATCCTTCGAAAGTACATTTCATCATTCATCGTGATGAGTTGTACAAGTTTCAGGTTGCGAATGCTTCATTTGATGCTTTTGTGAAACTTCTCTTACGATCATATACAGGGCTCTTCACTGAATATGTAAAGATTGATGAAAATGTTTTAGCCAAGCGGGCTAAAGTGCAGGTGACTACGATTTACAAGTATCTGAATCGGTTAAAGTCATTGAGGGTAATCGATTATTTACCCCAAATGACTTCTCCTTTTGTAATCTACCTGAAAGAGCGGGTTGATGAACGTTTTCTGAAAATATCCCGTGAACATTATTTGGATCGAAAACAACAATACTCCGAACAGATAAAAGCAGTAACAGATTACGCGAATAATTTTACGGACTGTCGAAGTCGGCAATTATTAAAATATTTTGGAGAGGAGAGATCGATTCGATGCGGGAATTGTGATGTATGTAAGTCACTTGATAAAAAAGAAGACGATAAAGCTGAATTCAGAAACATGATGAACGTTACCGGAGAGATCCTCTGTAAAGGGCGAAAACCTTTGGATGAAGTGATTCAGCTCTTATCTGATGATACGGATAAAGCATTGATGTTTATCCGGTGGATGATTGATAACCACAAGCTTTCCCTGAATGAGAAGAATGAGTTGGAACGGATTGATAACTAGTGTTTCTACACGTTTTTGAGAATAGGCTCCTGTTTCCAATATTTCTTTATACTTTTGTGAAATAATTAAATTCGCATTAAATGAGCGAAGACACATTCAACCATGTGGTTTATTCCAGGAATGTTCTGGAATTTGTAACGGTCGCAGGAGAGTATTGTAAGTTAGCAGAATCTGCTGAACAGATTGACCTTAAAAGTTTGGTATCCAAGCTTCAGAAAATCGTTGCCCTTTTATATTTAAAAGCGTCTATGCTTCCTGAAGTAGAAGAAATGCTTGAAGAGGCTCCTGAAAAATTTGTCACCGAAGATGACTATGACTATTTGTTGCGTATCTTAAAAAGAAAGTTTGGAGAACACGATGCCTATTATGAGGTTTTCGATCCAATGATTCAGTATAGTGAGACTCCTCTTCCTGCAAGTCTGTCAGAGAATCTTACCGATATATATCAGGACCTGAAAGACTTTATACTTGCCTATCGGGTTGGGAACCTGGAAGTCATGAACGATGCCCTTTTCGAATGCCGTAAGAATTTCGAGGACTATTGGGGACAACTATTGGTGAACGGATTAAGAGCTATTCACAATCTGCTATATGGAGGGGCCGATTTATCCGAGGAGAATCGTTTTAAGATCCCGAAGATTCAAACAGAAGAGGAACCTGAAGATGAAGAAAATCCTGATTGGATCCTGAAGCAGCAGTTTAAGAATTTTAGAGAAGAGGAATAAAGGTCGATAGAGTATGTTTTTAAATTCAATTACAAAAGAAGAACTTGACAATCTTCCTCTCGGCTCATTTACTGGAAGAATCGTTGTCGTCAATACCGAAGCGATCTGTCATAAGGCAGTCAGTTTTCTGTCTGCACAAAAAGCTTTGGGATTTGATACCGAAACCAGGCCTTCATTTAAAAAGGGACAGGTAAACAGGGTTGCCTTGTTACAATTGGGTACTCCTGAAATTGCATTCTTATTCCGATTGAATCAGATCGGACTGCCGAAAGAGGTTGCCACACTGCTCTCCAATGAATATATCCTTAAGATAGGTGCTGCTATTCATGATGATATCAAACACTTGCAAAAGTTGAGAAACTTTATACCCAGAGGGTTTATGGAGCTTCAGCATGAGGTTAAACAATATGGCATTGAAGATGCAAGCCTGAAAAAAATTGCGGGGATCGTCCTGGGAATTCGTATTTCAAAATCACAACGATTATCGAACTGGGAGGCAGATATCCTTACCGAACCTCAACAGGCTTATGCTGCAACCGATGCCTGGGTGGCAGTTCAAATTTATAACCAATTAATTCTCGAAGAAAAATAGAACGATGAAATATACTCAGGTAATTCTGAAACCGGGGAAAGAACAGTCAATGCTAAGGTTTCACCCCTGGGTCTTTTCCGGGGCGATTAAAAAGATAAAAGGAGATGTCCGGGAAGGCGAAGTTGTTGAAGTGTTCTCTCATGAAAAACAATTTCTGGGAATCGGACATTATCAAATCGGATCAATTGCTGTCCGTATCTTTTCATTTGTTCCGGTTCAACCTGATCTGGAGTATTGGAAGTTCAAATTAGCCAGTGCTTTTGAATTGCGCCGGAGATTAGGGCTTACCGCTAATCCTGAGACCAATGTTTACCGTCTGGTACATGGAGAGG
>JAUZOB010000017.1 GCA_030706665.1 Bacteroidota bacterium | reverse complement strand
GACCGGCATTTTCGAAGAAAAGATCGATGAAAACCGTACCCGGATTAAGGTTGCAATGCCCAACATAAAAGAAGGTTCAGTTGTTGATATCGAATATCAAATTACATCTGATTACTTTTGGGAAATTCCGAATTGGATCTTCCAGGAAGATATTCCCGTTGTTTATAGCCAAATGTCTGTTGAGATTCCGGAATACCTCTTTTACAACAGAATGTCAAAAGGATATTATAAAATGACTTCCAACACTGAAGAAGGGATAAGAAAAACTATTTCTGTCACAAATGGCAATGGGAAATTTTTAAATTATACTTGTACAAGAGAGACCTATACGATGGAAGATATTCCGGCGTTTAAAGAAGAAGCTTATATTGATTCAAAATTAAACTATCTGGCCAGTATTGAGTTTGAACTTCGCCAAACCAGTTTTCCTCAATCTTTCCAATACAACCTAACCAATACTTGGAATGATGTTTGCGAAAAACTACTAAACTCAGAATATTTTGGGGAACAATTAAATAATGACAACTATTATTCACAAGATCTGGCTGCTGCCCTTGCCGATAAAAATTCAGTTATTGAAAAGATCAATGCAATTGTTGACCTTGTTAAAAAGAAAGTAAAATGGAACGATAGTTATAGACTATTCACCAACAAACCATTAAAGACTGTTTACAAAGAAGGATCCGGGAATTCAGCCGAAGT
Organism: Bacteroidota bacterium; assembly: GCA_030706665.1. Classification (GTDB taxonomy): domain Bacteria; phylum Bacteroidota; class Bacteroidia; order Bacteroidales; family Prolixibacteraceae; genus JAUZOB01. Next base: position 19,364 of record JAUZOB010000017.1, on the reverse strand, counting down.
AAACCTACTATTAATATCAATGCTTAAATCAGCCGGATTGACAACATATCCGGTTGCACTCAGTACTCGCTCTCATGGATTTATTCCCATGGGACGTGCTTCTATCGATGCACTAAACAGTGTGCTTGCACTTGTCATCAATGACAATAAGCGTATCCTGGTCGATGCCACCTCACATGCTTCATGCCCGAACATTTTACCGATGGAGTATTTAAATGACCAGGGAATTATTGTTGCAAAAGATAAAATTGACAAAATCCAGCTGACTCCAGACTTCTTAAGCAAAGAAAATACTTTCTCTCAAATTGAATTTGCCCAAGACGGAAAGTTGAAGTTAAAAACAAGCATTATGCGTACCGGGAATAAAGCAGTTAATTACAGAGAGCAAAATTGGAATCTTGACACTCAGAAAATCAGTGAGAACATCCAAAAGTCCGGTTCTTTAAATATTAGTGATTACAAAATTAATAACCTGACGACCAATTTAGAGAAACCAGTCGTTGAATCTTTCGTGATCGACATGAGCGATAAAGCATCACTTGGAGATAAAGTTATCTACGTAAATCCATTTATTTCTAATAGATATACTCAAAATCCTTTTAAATTAATTGACCGAACTTATCCTGTAAATTTCGGATACCCGTTTGATGAAACTTATACTTGCAAAATTCAAATCCCTCAAGGATATAAAATTGAAGAATTACCCAAAGACGAAAATGTAATAATCGAAGAAACAGCCCTATTTGAAACGACATATAAAGCATTCGACAATGAAATTCTGGTAAGTATGCATCTTCTGTTCCCACGAATAATTGTTACTACCGATAAATACAATAATTTAAAGGAAATGTTTTCAAAGATTGTACAAAAACAATCTGAAAGCATCGTTTTTAAAAAGATTTAAGGATATAAACTATTACAGAAAGTAGAAAACTATCTGAAAAACGGATCGATTTCGAATAAACTTACCAACAACTATTAAGGAAAGATATTACTCCGGTTTGGCAATAATCTCTGATCAAACCGGAGAATTTTTAAAAATGCAAGTTTCAAATATGGTAAGCGAGTATTCCAGACAGTTATTTCATCCAATTTCTGACGATCAATATCTTACGTATTATTCTAATGTTATTCCCTATAAAAATGAAAATTACAACGTCCTTTTTAACACTTTTACTCTTTACATTGTGTCAACTCACTTTTGCAGAGAATGAAAACTGGAGTGTTAGCCTTATTCCTCAGGATTTAAAAAAAGATGCAGATTGCATACTTAGAAGTTCAATTGACTTAATTAAAGTCAAAAGCAGTAATAAAAAAACAGCGTATCATAAAAGGGTATATACTGTACTGAATGAAAAAGGGCAGTCTAAGGCCAATTTCATAGCGCAATACGATAAATTTTCGTCTATCAGTTCCTGTAAATGCAGAATATTTGATGCTCAGGGAAAAGAAGTCCGCAAGCTCAAGAGCTCTGACTTTAGAGATTATAGTGCCACAGATCAATATACCCTATTTGACGACTCCCGGGCAAAAGTATATGAATTCAACAGTCCGGTATTCCCAGTTACTATCGAATATGAATGGGAAGAATCATGCACAGGAATTGGATCATATGCAAGGTGGTATCCCGTTCAAGGTAATAATTTCAGTGTTGAAAAAGCTGTACTTACAATTGAAATTCCCAATGCTTTCCCTTTCCGTTTCAAAAACAAAAACATAGATATTCAGCCATTAAAAGAAGAAAAAGAAAAAGGAATGATCAGATACACATGGGAATTAAAAAACTACCAGGCACTTAAGCCAGAAGCTTTCTGTCCCGTTTCAGTAGATATCTTTCCCATGGTATATGCAGACCCCGCAGTCCTCGATTATGATAACACAAAAATAGACATTAGCAGCTGGAAAGAAAACGGGAAGCGACTTTATGAATTATATGAAACCAGAAATGCACTGCCTCTTGAAATCGCCAACAAGATGCTTATATTAAAGAATAATCACACCGATAAATTAGAAATCATTAAGGAGGTGCATAAAATACTGGCGGAGAAAACTCGCTATGTCAGCATCCAATTGGGAATCGGAGGCTGGATTCCCTTCTCTGCAGAGACGGTTGAACAAAAAGGCTACGGAGATTGCAAAGCATTAAGCAATTACGCCCGTGTTCTACTGAAACACGCAGGAGTCGATTCTTACCCGGTCATAATTCATGCTGGAGAACAAGGGCACTCTTTAATGGATGATTACTCATCCATGACTCAGGCAGACCACGTTATTCTTGGCATTCCCAATGGGCAGGATACCATTTATATGGAATGTACCAATCCTCTTGTCCCTCTTGGATTTATGGGAACATTCACTGCTGATCGTAAGGCTTTGATGATTACCCCCAATGGAGGGAAACTGGTTTACATCCCTCTCCTAAAGGAGACAGAAAATTCAGAGACCCGCAATAGCAAGGTAAAACTCTCACCTGACGGAGTACTTGACATTTCATCTAATACTTCTTTTAAAGGTTATCAGGCAGACGATAGAATAGATATCACCCGGCTTCCATCCAAAGAACAGACAGATCACTTTTTAGAAGGCTGTACGATTCAAAGTCCAAAAGTCGTATCCCTGCAATATCAGTATAAGGAGGATCGGAATCCGACCGTAACTGAAACCGTCAATTTGGAAACTAACACCACAGCCAATGTGAATGGGAAAAGAATCTTTATGCCTGTAAATCTTTTCAGTTACAAATTGCCCAAATTATTAAAAGAAGAAGAAAGAAAATTTCCTATCAAAATAAGATATGGGAATGACGATGTAGAAAATTACGACTTTACTCTTCCTGAAGGATATCACCCCGAAGCTCTGCCCGAATCACAAAAGATTGAATCTCCATTTGGGACTTATGAAATAGAAGTGAATTACAATCAGGGCAAAGTATCTTATTCCCGTCACTTTCTGTTAAGAAACGGACTCTATCCTGCTTCGGAATATGAGAAATTTGTTGCATTTTTGAATAAAGTCACTTTTCTTGACAAAGCCAAAATGGTATTGATCAAAGATTAAATGCCTCCACAATATATGCAAAACACCTTGATATTAAACCCATTAAATCAAAGTGTTTCCGATAAGGAGATGAAAATACAAAATTCGAGTGTACTGAAAAAAGAAATGTAAAAAATGATGGCATTAATCAAAAGCGATAATCAAACAAGTTTTGAAGATAAAGATTTTACCAACCTGAAGCAGAATCCCGGATGATCTTCAATAAATCTAAAGTATTTAAAAAATCAAATTCACTCGAATTCAGAATTTGATCCAGAATTATTAAACATTATTCTGTTAAGAAAAAATATCAGAGCCGGATGCTGAGTAAAGAAGTAATCCGGCTCTGTATATTATTTCGGCCATTAATACATTAAAGAATCTCTAAGGGAATCATGATTAAACTCATTCACTGATCCAATATTGATTCTTCAATAATCAAATTCACCGTTATGATATCAATCAATTACCGAATCTTACTTATTATTCAGAGAGAACTCTCTACCGGCTTCTAAAGCTTTCAGATTCATTTCAACAACAGCTTCTCCTTTTCGATTGAAGATCTGCTTAACGCCATTTACAATCTTTTCAAAATCAACATGTATAAACGGACAGGCAGCTCCAAGCATTACCATATTAGAAGCACGGGCATTACCCATTTCCTTTGCAATGCGATCTGCATCAATTAAGACAACATGTGACATTGACTTTAACTTATTAAAAAGGACTTCATCTTCAGGATAATTTCCGACGTTGATAAAAGGAGTAATATTCGTTACAATAAAACCGTCAGTCTTAAGATATGGAAGATAACGCAATGCTTCCATGGGTTCTACGGAAAGAATGAGATCAGCTTTTCCCATGGGGATCAGGTCAGACGCAATCGGTTGGTCTGAGATTCTGAGATGAGAGACTACTGCACCACCGCGCTGGCTCATCCCATGAGTTTCAGATTGTTTTAAATAGAGGTTATTTTCAAGAGCTGCTTCTCCAATGGCAGCGGCAATAGAAAGAATCCCTTGTCCGCCTACTCCTGCTAATATGATGTCTGTTTTCATCTTTTTATTTTTATTCGAATCAATTTAAAAAATCTTGAGATTTAAATCATTCTTCATCTTTTAATAAAGGATCCGGACCTGCTAAAATTAATTATCCGGCTATATTTTAAAACCATTTTACGAATACCATCACAGGCATAAGATCTGGACTAAAGTCAATTAAAGCCTTTCAAGGATATAGCCATTTCGAACAGTTCTAAAACAGAATATCCGGTTTATGCTTTAGCTGCTCTTTTATTCCGGGCAGCCCGTTGGATACATTCCCTGCGTGGAATGATCACAGATACTCCGTCATATGCGATCTCTTCCCGGATCATCTGAACCATTTCTGCATGATTCTTACGATGGGGGACAATAACACGAATATGAGTCGGATCAACACCTACTCCCTGACAAATCGATTCGATTTTCCCTTCTGCAGATGATTTTTGACCACCGGTCATAGATACAGACTCATTATCGGAGATAATCACCGTTATATTTGATTTCTCATTCACTGCATCCAGTAATCCGGTAATTCCCGAGTGTGTGAAAGTAGAATCGCCAATAACTGCAATCGAAGGAATCAATCCTGCATCCGCAGCACCTTTCGCCATTGTAATCGATGCCCCCATATCCAGACAGGAGTTGATTGTTTCGAAAGGAGGAAGAGCACCAAGAGTATAACAGCCAATATCAGAGAATGCACGACCTTTTCCGTAATCAGCCATAACCTCATTCAATGCATAATAAAGATCCTGATGTCCGCATCCCTGACATAATGCAGGTGGGCGGTTAGCGATGAATCCAGGAATGGTTTCACCCTGCCCTACCGGAAGATTCAACGCTTTTGCAACAAGATCAGGTGTTAATTCACCAGCTCTTGGAACAACACCATTCAATCGTCCGCTTACCTTTTTACCTTTTCCGAAAAAGTCGGTCAGCATATCTTCAATCAACGGATAACCCTCTTCCAAAACAAGCAACTCATCGCACTCTTCTTCAAGTCGTCTCAGCATCTTTTCAGGAGCCGGATACTGAGAAATCTTCACCACAGGGTAAGGACAACTCTCATTCGGATAGTTCTCCATCAGATAGTTATAAGCAATACCACAGGCAACAATTCCCAATTTTTTATTCACTCCTTCAATATATCGATTATAGGGCGAATTCTCAGAAAGCTCAAGGAATTTTGATTGATTTCCCAAGAGGATATTATATCTGCGACGTGCATTTGCAGGAAGCAAAACAAACTGAGTTCGATCTGCCGGAAGTTTAAGTTCATTTTCAGGCAAAGGTTCGCCAGGGATAATCCCTGAACGGGAATGTGCAAGGCGGGTGGTTATACGCAACAGAATGGGAACTCCGGCTTTTTCTGAAAGTTCAAAACCAGTCCTTGCCATTTCATATGCTTCCTGTTGATTCGAAGGTTCCAATACAGGAATCTGGGCAAACTTGCCATAAAAACGGCTATCCTGCTCATTTTGGGAAGAATGCATTGATGGATCGTCAGCAGAAGTTACAATTAAACCTCCGTTGATTCCGGTAACGGCAGTATTCATAAAGGCATCTGCAGCAACATTCAATCCCACATGCTTCATACAAACCATTGCACGTTTGCCGGCATATGACATTCCGACCGCAGCCTCCATGGCAGTCTTTTCATTGGCCGACCACTGGCGATGTATATTCTTTTCAATCGCCAATTTATTCTCTTGAATATATTCAGTAATTTCAGTAGACGGAGTTCCGGGATAGGCATAAACCCCCGACAAACCACCATCGATAGCTCCCTGCCCGATGGCTTCTACACCTAGCAACAAATATTTCTGCATAATATAATTTGATTTCTTTATCTCTATTTTAAAATGACAACAAAGATATTGATTCCCATCCAACAACGTTTAGATCGAGGCATAATCCTTTGATGTTTTTAAACAATGAAAATATTCAACTGTAAATTGTGAGAACTATTTTTCTCGCTCCTCCATAGTTTCGGAACTCGCATAAATAAATTCCCTGCCATGTTCCCAGATTCAAGCGATGCCCGGAGATCGGGATCGTCAAACTGGCTCCCAGCAGCGAAGCCTTAAGATGTGCCGGCATGTCATCTGCACCTTCCTCATCATGGGTATATAAACTATCATTCTCCGGAATCATCCGATTCATTGACTTTTCGAAATCATATCTTACAGTAGGATCTGCATTTTCATTTAAAGTCAATGCCGCAGATGTATGTTTGATAAAAACATTCATGAGTCCCTTTTCAGGAAGAGACCCCGCTTCTTTTTCAATAATATCGGTAATTAAATGATATCCTCTGCGAAATGCAGGAAGGGTTATACTGCGCTGTAATATCATTTTTAAGCTGTTTTATTATCAGTTCTTTTAGATCCAATAATTTACGGATTACGGATTGCAGTTTGCACGTCTTCAGTAAAAAATCTCATCATCCTTTTCCCTTCAGAGAATCAGGAATGACACAAATCGGACCCCGAAGGTTTAACCAATACTGTATTAAAGACTTTACTCTTTTTGACATTTCACATCCGCCAAATGGTTCCCATTTCACGAACAAAGATAAAAAGCCTTTCGAAAAATCAATAGAGATTATACATACATATAACTCCTGCGGAGAGCTCGAAGAAACGGCACTGCATAAGCAAGAAGAGCTTCGGTCAAAGAGGAGAATTCATGTACCAAGATTAAGCATTATCCGAATAAGTTAATCTTGAGGTAAAAGTTTGATTAAAGAACACAGAAGTGATTTCTGTCCCAATTTTTATGATTTTAATTAAGATTACCCGTCTGTCGACTCTTCTTAAAAAATATAATCTAACTTTAGTCTGTCACTATAATCTCAAATTAATTATTCGATAAAGCAATGCATCTTTCTATTCATGATTCTATTTACGAAAAGTGGCCTGATACCACTTTGGGAGTAATTACTGCAACCGTACTGTGTCATCCGGAAAATCCGGAATTGAAAAATGAGCTCAATGAATTAAGTGCTCATTATCAATCTCAATTACAAATTGAGGATATCGCAAAATTAAAATCGATTGCCGATACCCGTTCTGCATATAAAGCTTTTGGGAAAGAACCCAGTCGTTATCGTGTTTCTTCGGAAGCGCTTCTACGAAGAATCTTGCAGGGTAAAGGACTTTATTACATCAACACAATCGTCGACACCGGAAATCTGGTATCGATCTATTCTCAATTCGGGGTATGCTGTTTTGATCAGGAGAAGATCGTGGGAGACATACAATTTTGTATTGCAAATGAAGGAGAGACTTATCAAGGTATCGGAAAAGGAATCTTAAACATCAGTAATCTTCCGGTCTTTAAAGATTCTCAGGGTAGCTTCGGAAGTCCAACCAGTGATTCCGATCGTACCAAAATTACATTGGACACCCAACAACTGCTGTTCTGTATTGTTTCATTCAGTGGAAGAAATAATCTGGAGCACTTATTGCAGTATGCATTATCAAGATTAGAAAAGTATTGCAATGCAACTGATGTTTCAGTTCAGATAATTTAAAAAAGAACTATCATCATGAGAGCGACATGTCTAATATTCATTCTACTATTATGGAATTCAACCATTAAGGTCCATGGTGAAACCGCAAAGGCTCCAATCAACCTTTCCTATGAACGATTTGGAAAAGTTTGGATCTATACCCCATCACAACCGACGAAAGGAGTTGTTCTTTTTGTATCGGGAGACGGAGGTTGGAACAAAGGAGTAGTTGAAATGGCCCAGTCCATTTGCAATCTCAACATGACCGTAGTTGGAATAGACATTGTGTACTTCATAAATCATCTAAGACAGAGTAAAGAAAAATGTCTGTATCCGGCAGCAGATTTTGAAGAGCTAAGCCTTTACGTTCAGAAGAAATTAAATTTCAAACAGTATTTCAAACCTATCCTTTTAGGATATTCCTCCGGAGCGACCTTGATATATGCAGTATTAGCCCAGGCTCCCGTTAACACCTTCAAAGGTGCGGTTGCGATGGGATTCTGCCCTGATCTTGATCTAGCCAAACCATTCTGTGAAGGGCACGGACTAAAATACCAAATCACCAAACCGGGTAAAACAATCTGGTTTGATCGGTGCGAAAATCTTGGAGCTCCATTCATTGCATTACAGGGAACGATTGATCAGGTTTGTCCACCCGCATCAACTGCATCTTATCTAAAAGGAATGAAAAATGCAGAGATCATCTTACTTCCCAAAGTAGGACATGGATTCTCTGTTCAAAGTCGATGGATGCCTCAAATGAAAGATGCCGTTATAAAAATTCAGGCGATGCCTTCCTTTGGAACATCGGTGTCCCCTGAACCCAAGCCAGGAGTAAGTGCAGAACATCTGTCTCATCTTCCGTTGATTTACACCAAATCGTATTCAAATCCAGAACTTCCATTGGCATTAATAGTTTCGGGAGACGGAGGTTGGACCAATTTTGATCAAAGTATTGCTGACAAGTTATCTCAAAGAGGAATCCCCAGTATTGGAATCGACACTCAAAAATACTTCTGGGAATCAAAAACTCCTGACCTTACAGCAAAAGACTTTAACGATGCTCTTAGTTTTTATGCTTATCATCTTCAAAAAAAGAAAATCATTCTTTTAGGTTATTCTTTCGGAGCAGACGTAATCCCGTTCGTGGCAAGCAGATTAGAACCTGAATTAAAGAGCAAACTCAATTTGATTGCAATGCTTTCACCCGATAAAAAAAGTGATTTTGAAGTCACATTAAGTAGTATGCTCGAAGTAGGACATGACAGCAAGTATGATGTTCTTGCTGAAGTCGGGAAACTTTCATTCACCCGAAAACTATGTATCTTTGGGAATGATGAGAACGTTTCTGACATCATCAATGCGATGAAAATATTTTCAGCCCGAATCGTATTGCTGGGCGAAGGGCATCATTACAGCGACAATTACGACGGCATTGTCAATGCCATCTTTCAGGATCTGAGATAACCTTCATCAATCCTGATTTCTCATACGAGGATTTCCAAAATAACTTGGTCCTTCTTCCCCTTTTTGAATGGAAAGAAGGACCAAGTATTATTATTAGCCAATATCCAGACGAATACTATTTAGGGTATCCTACTGTCTGCCCAAGAATAATTTCCTGATCGGGATTCAATTTCAATGCAGCTTTCAACTTTTCATGATCAATCGAAGCGCGGACAACTGTGGCTAAGCTTTCTGAAGCACAAAAGAGATATATATTCTGCGATATATAGCCTGAATTGGCCCAGGAAGAAGCAATCGCTTTATCACCCGCTTTAGCCCCCAGTTTCTTCAAATCAGCAACCATAATCACATTCAAAGGAGCTTCCCCTACAAAAGCCTGAACTCCGCATGCCTCTCTCACATCTCCCTCAGTAACCCGAATCAGGCTATTGTTTACGGCATCGTACAGATAAGCACCTTCTTTAAGAACAACATAAAGACTCAATTCCTGTTTGTTCATGGATGATGGAGCGGTCCGCTTTCCATCCGGACGATTAATACCCCACGCGGCCCACAACAAATTCGAAAGCATCTGTCGGTCAATTTCTTTTTCAGAGAAAGACCGGGAAGAACTTCTTTTTTTAAGTGCATCCATCAGAGGCATTCCCCCTTCTGTTTTCGGTTTAGGAAGTTTCTCAACCACTTCCTGGGCCATACAATTTGTCATTACAGCCAGCATTAACATTAATACGATTATCTTTTTCATTGCCTAGCGGTTATTTGTCATTTATATCCAGAGTTACAAACAAATACTTACAGCCCGAATGGAGTGTCCGGACACATCCATTGAAGACTGTAAAAGCATTTTAATCAGCACTTCATTCAGTCCGAATTTTCGATCTGAATACTCATTTATCAAAGAAGAGCTGCCGAAAGGTCATCTCTCTCAATAAAAGGAAGGCTAACAAAGTTGAAAGATTAGAAAAATAAATGAAATTTCAATTGAGTCGGAAGACCAGCTTCCGTTGTATTTAAATTCTTCGGCAAGACAAAAAGGACTTCTATTACCACACCCCTCATTCATACTTTATGTTTATTTTATGCAATCTAATTCAACATGTCAAAGAACGTCGTGAAATGAGATCAAGCCCCGCTCTTAACTTTGACATTTTTGAATCAAACCACAGTCACAATCCAAACCATACTATTGTCTCACAGCCATTTGAAGAACTTTAACTTTTTTAATTCACAATATGAATTTATGCAAAAAACGATTACAATCCCAATTTTTTTAAAATAAAAACAGGAATAATTTCTACTTATTTTATTCTATATTTTTTAATATAATTTACACATTAAAGATAGAAACAAGAGTACATTAAGACACAATAAACCCTTATTTCTATCTTACGCTATGGCCGCATCTGTTATCTGACACTAATACAAACACCGGCATTGTAAGAAGTATAATTCGCTTGGGTTACTGACCCATATACTGAGAAGAATATAAGTTTGAGCCTTAAGCCTCCGTTCAATGTCATGTGATGATTAGTGTAATACAGGGATACCGGATCATATAGTGCGTCCTTATTCGTTATTTGAGGAGTAAGAGTGTTTGAATTAAGACTTACGGCCGGGTATTTTCCAAGAGCTTCTACTCTCGACTTACTATAACTTTTCCCGACACTGCCAAAGAATGTCAGAGGACCAAGCTTTTTTGAAAGAATAGTTCCATAAATAAGCGACCTGGTTGTAACGGAGATCCGTTGATCATAAGCAGGAACATAATCAACAACAGTGACCCCGCTTCCAAAGTCCGATGGCTGTAAATTTAATGCCGCATCAACAGTCAGATGAGTGTATCCGCCAAACGATGCCATATCAAAAGGAAGATGTTTTAAGAAAGGAATAATCTTAAGATCATTCTTTGCTCCGATCCCATATAAAGATACCTGTACAGGCAGATCCTTTGAAATGAATTGAATTTTGGGGATATAACGACCGACGATATCAGTATGCAAGATTGTTCCCAAACCGACCTGAACCATTGGTATCGGGACTAAAGAATGTCCCGTTCCTCCGGGTGTATTGAAAGAAGCCAATTTAGTCAATCTATCTTCAGTGTAATAATTTAATAAGGGTCCGCTTTTAGACTCCCCTGCTACGGTCGGAGTAAGTGAATAGCTACCGGGAACTTGAGTCCGTGATAAACCAATCTTCCGGATATCAAATTGTCTGTCAGAAGAAGGAACCTGAATTGCACTTAGATTAACAGTAAGATCAAATCCGAGAAACTTATGAGTTTTTGCGGTTGTAAACCATCCGTTATTCAAACCATCTCCCAATGAAATTGCATAGGGCTGTAAGTAAGCATAGAAAAGTTTATTTGCATCCACCTTGCCAGCTTTGATAAACTCCACAACTTCTCTTTGTCCGAAAGAGAAAGAGCTAAACCCGGCCATCACCAAAATCAACAATATCTTTCTCATAACTAACTACATTGGTTTAACGTTCTTTAACGATACGTTTTAAAACATCCAAAGTTCAGATAAAATAAAAAAACTGTTTCTTTTAAAAAGAAACAGTTTTTTTATTTAACGCCAACTAAATGCAGTTAATTTAATTATTTATCTAATGTCTTTTTCAAATCATTCCCTGGCTTAAATATAGGGAGCAATAATTTTACCATCAGGCATATAATCAAACAGTATACTGAAGAATTAATTTACAATTCAATTATTTAATTATCCCAATTATTTTCAATTCTCAGATAGATTCACGAATTCATTATCTGAAACCGAAACTAACTCCGGCATTGTAAGAAGTGTAATTTGCTTTGGTAACAGACCCATATACTGAGAAGAACAAAAGCTTGATTCTTAATCCTCCGTTTAATGTCATGCTGCTATTATTATAATCTAAGGCAATTGGGTCATGCAGTGCGTCCTTTTCCGTAATCTGGGGAGTAGGAGGAACATTGGTTGTATTGATGGTCACTACAGGGTACTTCCCCAAAAGATCAACGCTCGATTTGCTATTGCTGTTCCCTACACTTCCGAAAAATGTTAAAGGCCCGAGTTTCTTTGAAACAATCAGCCCATAAGTAAGTGATTTGGTCGTAATCGAGAGTTTCTGATCATTCGTTTCGACATAATCGACAACTGGAATATTGTTGCCATAAGCCGATGGCTGGAAATCCAATCCTGCATCAGCAGTCAGACGGGTATATCCACCATACACTGCCATATCAAAAGGAAGATGTCTGAAGAAAGGGATCATACTTTTAAAATCATTTTTCAATCCTAGTCCCATTAACCCAATCTGCATTTTCTGGTCTCCGGAACCAAAACTCATTTTTGGGACATAACGACCAATTACATCGGTATGAGGAAGAAGCCCAAAGCCAACCTGAACCATCGGAACCGGAACCAAAGAATAACCTGTTCCGCCGGGAGCATCAAAAGAAGCTATTTTCACAGTCTGTCCATTAACCACATCGTAAAGATCAAGTTTGGGTCCATTATTGGAGGATCCGGCTACCGTTGGGGTAATCGAATTGCTTCCGGACGAAACCTTAATTTTAGAAAAGCTAAGGCTATTCAGATCAAACTGTTTGTCAGACGAAGGAACCTGTACAGCACTAACGCCAATTGAAATGTCAAATCCTAGAAATTTATGAGATTGTGCCGTTGTAAACCATCCGTTATTCAAACCATCGCCCAATGAAATTGCATAGGGTTGCAAGTAGGAATGGAACAGTTTCGTTGCATCTGCCTTACCTGCCTGAATAAAAGTAACAACCTCTTTTTGCCCATAAGAAAAAGAGCTAAAGCCAGCCAACATCAAAATCAATAGTATCTTTCTCATAACTAAATGCGTTTGTTTAACATTCAGCAATATAACACTTTTTAACGTTTCTCTCCTCATTTACAAAAAAAAACTGCTCCTACGTTAAGGAGCAGCACTTAAAAACTAACCATCAAACCAAAATAAAGGTACCCTTTCTATAATTCCAGAATCGGGCTATATTTAGGTACAAACATTTCCATAATTATTTACATACCAGCAATCTAAAACACAAATCACCTAACTATATTTTCAATCTTTTTGGGGGAACATTTTTCATATCAATTGATAGTTTGAGTATTTGTTTAAGTTTTAGAGGATGCTATCCTCGAATCTTTTTTACAATAGATAAAGCTTCGGCACATTGTTGAGTCAACTGATCAAAACTCTTATTGTCAATAACAGACTTTGATATTAACTGTGATCCCATTCCGACACAGGTAACTCCGGCACTGAACCATGCTTTCAGACTTTCTTCTGTAGGAGCTACACCACCTGTAGGCATGATACTGCTCCATGGACAGGGGGCTTTAATAGACTTAACAAACGAAGGACCTCCCACTTCCGAACCCGGGAATATTTTGCAAACTTCGGCACCCAGTTCTTCTGCCATACCAATTTCAGACAAAGAACCACACCCCGGTGACCAAAAGATCTTTCTGCGGTTACAGACTTTAGCCATTTCCGGATTCAGTAAAGGCGAAACCACAAAGTTGGTCCCCAACTGAATGTACAAAGCAGCAGTTGGAGCATCCACAATGGAGCCTATTCCGAGAATCAGTTCAGGGAGTTCTTTTGCCGCCCATTTAATAAGTACGTTAAACACTTCATGAGCGAAATCTCCCCTGTTTGTAAATTCAAACACCCGGATTCCTCCGTCATAACATGCTTTAAGCACCTGTTTGCAAAGCTCTGCATCTTTATGGAAGAAAACAGGAATGATACCGGTTTCTTTCATTTTCAAAGCAACTTCTATTCTTGTAAAACGAGCCATCGATTTTCTTTTTAAAAATAAATATTAACGAGCCACACGGCCTGAAGCATCACCTTCCATCAGTTTCATTACTTCATCCACGGCAACCTGATTGAAATCGCCATAAATAGTATGTTTCAAACAGGAAGCGGCAACTGCAAAATTTAAAGCTTTCTGATCATCGGCAGGCCAGGTTAGCAGTCCGTAAATTAAACCGCCCATAAATGAGTCGCCTCCGCCAACACGGTCAACAATATCGGTAATCTGATAGGTAGGCGCAATAAATAATTTTGATCCATCCCATAAGACACCGGACCAACTATTATGATTCGCATTAATAGAACCGCGTAAAGTCGTGATCACTTTTTTACAACGAGGGAATCGGGACATAATCTGTTTAGAGACCGATTCATAAGCCTGAGCCTCAACATGACCTGCAGTAACATCAAGTCCTTCCGGTTTAATTCCAAGAACTTTCTCAGCATCCTCTTCATTGCCAAGAATCACATCGCATCCTGCAACCAGTTCAGGCATTACCTGATCGGCCGTCTTGCCATATTTCCAGAGATTCTTACGATAATTCAAATCACATGATACCGGAATTCCTTTTTCATTTGCTTTGCGGATTCCTTCCAGACACACATCGGCTGCACCTTGCGAAATCGCAGGTGTAATACCGGTCCAGTGAAAGAAAGTTGCACCATCCAGAACCTTATCCCAATCAATCATACCTGGTTTAATCTCAGCAACAGCAGAATGAGCACGGTCATACACTACTTTACTTCCACGACTAACAGCTCCTGTTTCAAGGAAATAAATTCCAAGACGGTCTCCACCCCAAAGGATATTATCTACACCGACTCCGTATTTACGAAGATCCATCATACAAGCCCTTCCGATATCATTCTTCGGAAGACGTGTTACAAACTGAGCATCAATCCCGTAATTTGCCAAAGAAACGGCAACGTTTGCTTCTCCTCCGCCAAAAGTGGCAGAATACTCAGTCGCCTGAGAAAAACGTAAATATCCGGGAGTCGCCAGGCGGAGCATTATCTCCCCGAATGTCACAACCTTTTGTTTCATATTCTTGACCTTTACAATACAATTGATTGCAAATCGTATTATATTTTTATATTATCTTACTTAATACAAATCCGTTCGAACCAAATCCGGTCCTCACATCTTATCTGAATTTAAAATAGCGTTCGGCGTTATAATAACAGATATCCTGTATCATTCCTCCTACATGCTCTATATTGTTAGGGATTTCGCCATTTTCAATATCCTCACCAAAAAGATTACACAGAATGCGTCTGAAATATTCATGACGGGAATAGGAAATAACGCTACGTGAATCGGTTAGCATCCCGACAAACCGGCTGACAAGTCCCAAGGCCGAAAGAGTATTCAGTTGTTTAATAATCCCGTCCTTCTGATCCTGAAACCACCAACCCGAGCCATACTGAATCTTCCCGGGAATACCGTCACCCTGAAAATTTCCGGCCATCGCAACATAAACCTCACTATCTCTCGGATTCAAATTATAAAGAATCGTCTTAGTCAATTTTCGTTCCTGCTCCAACCGGTCAAAATAACGGGACATTGCAATTGCAGTCTCCCGATCTCCGATCGAATCAAATCCGGCATCAGGTCCTAGCGCTTTCAACATCCGGGTATTATTATTTCTCATTGGACCAACGTGAAATTGCTGCGCCCACCCCATTTCATAATCTAACTTCCCGAATTCATAAAGAAGTGCCGATTTATACCGGGATGCTTCTTCGGCTGTAAGGATCTGCCCGTTTCTGGCCTTCCGGAAAAGATCATTTACTTGCGGAGGAGTAAAATCGTCCGCAAAAAAAGCTTCAAGACCATGATCCGAGAGCACACATCCATGATCGCTAAAAAATTGTTGACGAACCTTAAATGCTTCCAACAGATTGTCAAAGCTCCCAATCGAAACCTTCGAGACAGTTGCCAGCTGATCTATATATTCGTTGAAAGAATCCGGATTTTCAATCAGAAGAGCACGATCAGGCCTCCATGTAGGGCAGACTTTTACGTCGTATCCGTCTTCTCTGATTTTACGATGCCATTCCAATGAATCGACCGGATCATCAGTGGTACAGATCACCTTTACATTTGCTCTCCGGATTAAGTTGCGACAAGAGAATTCAGGAGTTTGTAACAACGCATTGGCTTCATTCCAGATTTCAAGTGCCGTTTCGGGACAAAGGATCTTTTCAATACCAAAAACATTTTTCAGTTCCAGATGAGCCCAATGATAAAGCGGATTCCGAAGAGTATAAGGAATAGTTTCTGCCCATTTCATGAACTTTTCCCATGGAGAGGCAGAACCGGTAATATAATATTCATCAACACCGTTTGCCCGCATTGCCCTCCATTTGTAATGATCCTCATCGAGCCATATCTCCGTTAAATTCTGAAATCTGCGATCAGTCGCAATATCCTTCGGAGAAAGATGACAGTGATAATCAATAATTGGCATTTTTGCTGCATATTCATGATAAAGCTTTTGAGCAGTATCATTATGGAGTAGGAAATTCTCGTCTAAAAACGTTTTCATATTCTTGGGCTACAAATAAAATTCTATATGACCGGATTCCGAAACTACTGAAAAGCTCGTCAATTATCTCAAGACACTTCAATATATTTAACTGGCAATCAAATTTAAGAATTACAAGTCGAATAATCTTTTCAAATGCCGTTCATATAAATTTTCTTCGACACATCGTCCAATTACCGGAGCATATTTTTTCACAAGAGCATAATAGGAATCCCCTAATTCTGCTGCAATCTTGTAGCCCACATGTATCAACTGACGAAAATTAGGATTATAATCCGGATGTCCCGGAATATGTCTCAATGTATCAGCAAATTGTTTGCTATTCCATGAATCAACAACATCCGGAAGAGGTAATAATACCGGATTAATATCGATCACATCGGCATAAGGAGCGCAAAGCTCTTTCCTTCTGGAATAACTGTTCCGATAAATCAACTTTGCCAAATCAAGAGCCTCTCCACCGGCCACCGCCAATCCGATGACCTCTTCAAGCCAGGTCGTACCAGCAGTCTTTACGTGAATTCCTTTGTCATATTTCTGAAGAAGCTCTTTCATTACCGGATAAATTGAAAATTTATCGCTCCCGGAATGAACACTGAGTTTTAAATCAGTGGGCAATCCGAACTCTTTTACGGCATAATCAATGCCCAGTAAATCTGCTTCAAACTCATTCCGGAACTGCTTCAGATCACCTACATAGTCAACCCCTTTATTGAAGCGCCCTGTAAATTTCGGAGCAATCGTATCAGCTGGAATTTGCTGGTCAGCAATCATCTTAAGAATGAAAAAGAGTTCAACAGGTGACTGGGCTCTTTCCACTTCATCCATTGAAATCTCAACTACAAAATTTTTATCTGATGAATCTGAAGCGATATGACGATAAATAGATCCGGCCTCCTGAATCGCAGCCAGGAAATTTTCCGCTATTTCATATAACAATTTATCACCAACAACCAAGGGTGTCGCAAGTCCGGGAATAATCAACCGATCTTTATAACGGGCACATCCCTCGACAAAACGATAAATATCTTCAACTTTAGCCGATTTCCCAATAAAACCTGCTACATCAATCGTAAAGAAATCACATGATTGAACGAAACCATCCACATTCGTCATATTAATGTGGTCTGCATCGACAAAATACTCACTTCCCCATTGAAGCGATTTTACAGCACTATCGGCTTCTATCCTTGTATCCTGAGGCTTTGTATGAACAATAGAATGTTCCCGATTAGATTTATTCCAAACAGGAGTAATCTGGATACCAGCCTCATTTGCTTTCATAATTGCACGGAGCTGAGCCTCACCCTGCATCGCAAAACGATCTCCTACTCCAAAGCTGAATCTTCTTAATTTCATATATTTAGATTGTTAGTAGTATGCAGCATTGTTTTACCGTTATCGTTCACGAAAGTAATCTTTTTAAATTACAAAACATAGTTTTGAACGAAAAAATAATAAAAGATCAATTTTAAGAAAGGATACCGCTTATGATTCAGCTATAATTCATAGATTTGTGAATACATAATAAAAAACGTAGCGTTATCAGAACAACAAAGAAATACGTCCGCATCAAAGACATTGCTGAAAAAGCGAATGTATCGATTGGAACTGTCGACAGAGTCTTACATAGTAGAGGTGAAGTATCTGAAACGACTCGCGAGAAAATATTGAAGATCGTAGAAGAACTTGATTACAAACCCAACCTCATTGCCAGTGCGCTTGCATCGAGAAAAACTACGAAACTTGCCATTTTGATTCCACGATCCATATCCGAAGAATCCTATTGGATAAAACCATTGAGCGGAATAAACAACGCGCTTCAGAATTATATTCAATACGGAATAGAAGTAAAATTCTTCTTATTTGATTTCTTTAACAATAAGAGTTTTGAAGAAGAAGGGGAAAAATTGCTCGAATGGGTTCCACAAGGAGTTATCATCGCTCCGCTATTTTACAAAGAGTCAATAAACCTGATCGGTCAACTCAAAAATTTATCAATCCCATACTTGTTTATTGATACGAACATCCAGGATCAGGAACAACTGAGCTTTATCGGACAGGACTCTTTTCAAAGTGGCTATCTGTCTGCAAAGCTTTTAGATATTTGTATCCCGTCCTCATGCTCTGTTTTAATAATCAACTTCAGCCACCGAATTGATAATCCGAATCACCTCCATCAGCGGGAAGAAGGATTTAGGACCTATTTTGAACAAAATGATCCGGAACACAAAAAGAAATTGATTCCGCTTGCGCTCGAAGACAAAGAAGATGAAGAGTTCATTGAAAACCTGTCCACCCTTTTAGCCGAAAGCAAAACGATTCATGGAATATTTGTGACCAACTCAAAAGTATATCGAATTGCCCGACTGCTCGAGAAGAAAGACCTGCGAGGAATTCGACTGATCGGCTACGACTTACTTCCTAAAAACACCGAGTTCTTAAAGAAGGGGGTTATCGATTTTCTAATCAATCAGCGTCCGGAAGAACAGGGATACAACGCCCTGACGACTCTCTTTGACCATGTTGTTGGCCGAAAAACGGTCGAAGCCATAAATTTTACTCCAATCGACATTATCACCAAAGAGAACATAGACTATCAGAAAGTATTCTAAATCTTAAGAGTGATCACTCTCTTCTTCAGGTTCTGCGTGTACATGCACCTCGCAACGGTCAATCGCATTTCGTATTTCATTTTCCACTTTATGCGAGATTTCATGTGCTTGTTGAATCGTCAAATCAGAACGTACATGAACGTTTATTTCTACAAACGTTTCTGCTCCTGCAGTTCTGACTTTTATGTCATGAAAATAGGTTATTTCCTTGATCCCACTCAGAATGCTATTTATTTTCTGATATGTACTTTCGGGATTTCTGTCTAACAAAACATCAATAGCCTTTTTCCCTAACCGGAAAGAT
>JAUZOB010000169.1 GCA_030706665.1 Bacteroidota bacterium | reverse complement strand
TAATCTTCATATTATCTTCAAATTTTTCCGAAAATTAAACATTCGGACGCAGATTATCAGTCAGAATTAACCATTCTAAGAAAACAATTTTTAAAACTCTTTGTCTGTTTATATTTAAACACAAGGAAATCAAACATCAATAACATCCAAATCATTTACTAAGGAGAAACATTTCTAAGATTCTGGAATCATTTACTAAGGTTGTTAAAAAGAATTTAAATGATTTTTAAACAGCCTGTAAATGGAAACTACACTAAAATTCTTTACAGATATCCAACTCATACAGGATGAGCTTATTTTATATTAATGGCTAATATATTAGCCGTAATTGTGGAAAAACGGATATAATAGCTCAAATATTATCCATTAATAGTATCATTTTTGAATTGTACTATCGCTCATTAATTTTCATTTACGATCTGTGACAGTAGTGCACTTTTCCCGCAACGCGCACCCCCCGCATCCCGAAGAACAGTGTCCGCCTCCTACTCTCTTGCCCGGTTTTATTGCTCTATATACTCGAAAAGCGACCAAACTAAAAGCACTTGTAAGAATTACATAGGTTATTATTTCCTGAACCATCATTTTATCTCCTCAACATTCTATCTTCTTAAACTACACTTTAAACCCCAATTCGGTTCAACAGGAATACATTTATTTATGAATCTTTCCTTTATTGTCCGATTCAGATCATTTTCAGCCTCATACGATAAAAGAACGAGCCTTTTGCATATCGCTGTTATCATTGCCTACAGAATAAAAGAACCATGAGTAATCTCTAAAGCGACATTGCTCCTTTTTATTTAATTCATTTGACTAAAACTTTTCAATTAAATCATTGACCCTATTTGGAACACAGCAAACGATAGCATCCATGCCAGTAATGTCGTATAACAAATTACAAAAACAGACCACCATGAGCTCCCTGATTCCCTGCTAATGGACATTACAACTCCAATACATGGGAAATAGATTAGTACAAAGATGAGAAAACTCAAAGCGACTAAAGGATTAAACACTGTTTGACCAGTTCTCTCGCCTGACTGATAAGTATCTTTCTTTATACCATCAGCAAGGTTGCTATCAACTTCATTTGCCTGATAAAGTACCCCCATTGTACTGACAACAATTTCCTTGGCCGGTAATCCGGACAGAAGACAGACCGTCATTTTCCAATCAAATCCGAGAGGCCGCATAACCGGTTCGGCAATTCTTCCGATATGTCCCAGATATGAGTTTTTAAGTTTCTCACTTTCTCTTTTCTGAGAGAGACTTTCTAATTCACCTTGTATCTGTTTCAAAGAATCGGATTTCAATTGCGGTTCCCTCATATCTGAAATGCCCTTTTGGTTTAATGAGAAAGATTGTGCGACTGAACTGCTTTTCAGAATTTGTTCTTTCCGTTGCTTTAACTCGGACATTTTTTGATTATACAATTTCTCGTCTTTATTCTGAACAGGGAAATACCCCAAAGCCCAGACAATTACAACCGCCAATAAAATTACACCACCTATTTTCCTTAAATATTGCTGAGCTTTATCCCACATATGAATCATCGTATTCTTTAAGGTCGGAAGTCGATATGGCGGAAGCTCCATAACAAATGGAGATTCTTTAGATCGGAAAAGCGTTTTATTGAACACCTGAGCCATTATCAATGCCAGCATAATTCCGACCACATATAAACCTGTCAGGAAAAGAGCACGATGGGAAGGAAAGAAGGCAGATATTAAAAGAACATATACAGGCAAGCGAGCACTACAGGACATAAAAGGAATAATGAGCATTGTCAGAACCCGGTCCTTTTTATTTCTCAAGGTTCGGGTAGCCATTATAGCAGGCACATTACACCCGAATCCCATTACCAATGGAATAAAAGATCGTCCGTGCAATCCGAATCCGTGCATTACTTTATCCATTATAAAAGCAGCTCTGGCCATATAACCGGTATCTTCCATGAATGAAATAAAAAAGAAGAGGATAAGTATATTGGGAATAAAGACCAATACACTTCCTAAGCCGTTTATAATACCATCGACAATGAGGTCGCGAAGCATTCCTTCGCTCATAAACCGCTCAATTATACCACCTAACGCATGAACTCCTGTATTGATCCAATTCATTGGATATGCACCTAATTCAAAAGTACAATAGAATGATAGGAACATGAATAGCAGAAAGAAAGGGATCCCCAGATATTTATGCGTTAAAAAAACATCGATCTGCTCAGTCGTAATGGTACTATGATTCTTTCCACCTACAAACGTTTCTTTCAAGGCACCTGAAATAAATCCATATCTATACCCAGTAATCAGTGAGTGGGTTTCATCCTCAACTAATCTCTCAATTCGTTGAATCTCTTCTGTAGTAATCTGCCGTATGGCATCTTTTTCTGAATAATCCAGAATAAGTTGTTCTGATTCAGGATCCTTTTCCAACAACCGAAGAGCAACATAACGTGATGATATCGCATCTGTTACCGGACGATTCTTTCTCAATATCTTTCTTAGTCGCGAGATAGAATCTTCAATATCCTGCCCATAATTAATATGAATATGACGGATTACATTATTCTTTCCTTCATATACTTCAATTACTTTCTCAAAGAGTTCATTTAGCCCGGTTCCTTTGACACTTACTGTCGGCACGATTGGAATGCCAAGCATTTTGGAAAGAAGTTCCTGTTTAAGGGTAGCTCCGCTCTTCTCCAGTTCATCGTACATGTTCAAAGCAAGAATAATCTTCTTATTCATATCGATGAGCTGCGTAGTCAGATAAAAATTTCGTTCAAGATTACTTGAATCAACCACATTAATGATTATATCGGGAGACTCATCAAGAATATATTTTCTGACATATTTTTCCTCAGGAGTATAAGCTGTCAGTGAATATGTTCCCGGCAAATCAATTAGATTTATAATATAATCATTAAACCTGAATGTTGCTTTTTTTGCATCAACCGTCACTCCTGAATAGTTGCCAACATGTTCTTTCGATCCTGACGCCAAATTGAAAAGGCTTGTCTTTCCGCAGTTCGGATTTCCCACAAGAGCAATATTAATTATACTCCCCTTGATGTTATAATTTTCGGTGTTCTCCCCTCCTTCTTCAACCCCCTCACAAGTCATCAATTGTAAAGACTTAGCTTCTTCAAGCGTAACAACTTCAACCATATGGGCTTCGCTTCTACGCAGAGACACATTATACCCCAGCACCCGGTATTCTACAGGATCCTTTAATGGTGCGTTTTTTACCACATAAACAGACTTTCCCTTAATAAATCCCATCTCATTGAGTCGTTTCCTAAACGAACCATGCCCAATGACTTTGGTAATAATTAGTGATTGTCCTGTTTGCGCTTCAGATAATCTCACCTAACCTATTCCCTGTTTTAATTTGAATCAAATAAAAATAACACGCAAATTTATCTTATTTGTTTGAATATTTCGTAGTAATAATAGAGTTTCGCGTTTCTTTTACTTTAATTTTGCATCAAGAGCAGGCATTATGGACAAAAAAGACGATATATATAACAAGATCAGAGAAGCACTCAGTCAAATTCCGGAGAAGTTTTGTGTTCTTGAAGATCAGATCAACATAGAACTGCAGATGCAATATTTTCGTTACTCAAAGCGTCTGAAAAACAATGTAGACACTGATAAAATAATGAATAACAAAGAATTGCTATTTACAGAAGAGATTTCGCCAAAGGAGAAGAAAATCTTATTAGCCAAATTAGCCGGAATTGATAGTGTAGAGGCTTTTCGTACAATAGAGCGTTATTGTAACCAGGCAGATTCTGAGTTGAAAGAATGGGCAATATTGGCTTTACAGGAAAGTCGGATGATTCTTCAGAATTCATTATTAGGAGAAGACCAGGTATTCATCTCAACCGGATTAGGAGGAAGAGGAAATAAACTACGTTATTTCATTGTCCTTCCCAAAAAAGAATTGACAGAATTCACTCCTGTTCAGGAGAAAGTTATCCGAAATGAGATCGATTTTACGTTTCCCAAGCATGAGACAGAATTGGAAAACCTCAAATTCTTTAAAGGGTTTGCAACATTTACTGCTTTAGTCCCCATTCAATGCGATTTTCAGGTTATTTTCAATAATCTTCTTCAAGATTGTAATGAATTTGGAAATTTCATCGATGAAGATATCATCATTACCAATGTTCGCTATCTGAGTGAAGAAGAAATTCGGGTTTTTTTAGAGCAGAAAAGCTCGAATGAAGAAAAAAATTAGCAGGAATAATCAATTCTAATTTAAAAGGTTATACTGAACAAGTCTTTTTTTTAGAAAAATAATACTTCTAAAATTTGGATAGAAAGATGCAAAACCATTATATTTGCAGCGCATTTAAGGAAACGGACTTGTAGCTTAATTGGATAGAGCATCTGACTACGGATCAGAAGGTTGGGGGTTCGAGTCCCTCCAAGTTCACCACAATGAAAACCCACTTACATTTTTCGTAAGTGGGTTTTTTATTTTATATAAATCATATACAAAAAGCCATTTGGATACTTTGAAGATTAAATTCAAATATTCAATTTTTTTTTGTAGTCAAAAAAACAGATCATGAAATACAGTTCCAATTAATCAAAACGCATGGATTCTATTCGCAATTTCACTATTATATACTGAATAACTGGTTATTGCAAATTAAGATATTCTTTTAGGATTTCTATTATAAAGTATAATTTCATGTAGGCAACATAGATTTTGGCACATCTATTTCGATGAAAAATTAACAGAGAAAATATGAATTCAAATCACAAAGAGAATATTTTTGTCGCCGAAGAGCAAAAGAAGACTAAAACTTAATCCTAAATGATATAAATAAGTTCAAAAAAGAGATTGAGTTTAATGAGGAAGCTTTATGAGAGAAAAGTAAGGAGGCTGCTTTTATCTGTATCAGGTTTCTGCGTTATACAAAAGGATAATGGGCTTTATTGAAGATAATACCCAAATGAAATTGATACTCCTGAATTCATCAGAAACAGAACATGTAGACAGTGAAAAAGGGACTAAACATTTACATTTTTCAAAAACGCAAATGAAACATTTTTACGGAATACTTAAGATTAAAAAGGTATTAAAAAAAGGTGATTTGGCACGAATTAATTCTAAAAAAATACCACTTACCAAAAAATTACTATTTTTAACGAGTATTTTAAAAGCTATTTATAATAATATGTTTTACTTTAGTTTAAAGGAATCTTCTCCTCCTTATTCTTTACAAGTAGTCAAAGGCCAATATCCGAATCTACTAAACGGCTTGCACATATATCGTCATAGTTGCAAGAGATGAAAACAAAAATAAAAATCACACAACATAACACTTTATGGGAAGTATATCAATAATACTATTGATGGCCTGTGGGATAATCTTTGCAGTAGCAGCAATAGCTATTGGAAGAAAGCTGTCAATGAAAAGGTTTAACCCGACAAAGGGTGAAGCTTACGAATGTGGTATCCAGACAGAGGGAGACACTTGGGTCCAGCTGCATATCGGGTACTACCTTTTTGCACTCGTTTTTCTCTTATTTGATGTAGAAATAGCCTTTGTATATCCATGGGCCGTCGTATTCAAAGAGATTGGAATGGTTGCTTTTGTTGAAATTGTAATGTTTGTTTTGGTATTATTTCTTGGGCTACTATACGCCTATAAAAAGAAAGCGCTCACATGGATGTAATGCAAAATCAGGAAGAATTTCCCGGAAAAGTCTATAGTGATGAAACCGGAAAAACAAGTTTCTTAGTCTCTACCGTTGATAAGTTTTGCAACTGGGCGAGGAGTAACTCTTTGTGGCCATTGTCTTTCGGGACCAGTTGTTGTGCCATTGAGATGATGTCAGCAGCTTCTGCAAAATATGACTGGTCAAGATTTGGATTTGAGGTAGCTCGTGAAACTCCGCGTCAGGCCGACCTTCTTATCGTTGCCGGAACGATTACCTATAAGATGGCCCCGGTATTGAGAAGGCTTTATGACCAGATGGCCGAGCCTAAATATGTTATTGCAATGGGTGCTTGCACAATTTCGGGCGGCCCTTTTGCGAAAGGTTCTTATTCGGTAGTTAATGGAGTGGATCAGATCCTTCCGGTGGATGTTTACATTCCCGGGTGCCCACCACGTCCGGAAGCACTGCTTTATGGAATGATCAAGCTTCAGGAAAAGATTAAGAAATCAAGAGCTTACGTAATTGACAAACAGAAGGAAACAGACAATGAATAAGGAAGAGCTTACGTTATATTTGGAAACAAACTTTCCTGAATTAGAAAAAGGAGACACAGGCGATTTCCCCATGATGTGGGTCAATAAAGATAATCTTCTCGCTGTGGCAACCGAATTAAATGAAAATCCGGATACGCAGTTCAACTTTCTTTTCTGCGAAACAGCAGTGGACTGGCTTACCCATTTTGAAGTAATTTACCATCTTTCATCTACTAAATACAATCATGATGTTGTTTTGAAGGTGAAGATGGAAGATCGGGACCATGCAGAATTACCTTCTGTCTTTTCACTTTGGAAAGCGGCAGACTTGTATGAAAGCGAAATTTATGACATGTTCGGTATTCGCTTTTCAAATCACCCACATCTGCGACGCATATTTCTCACCGATGAATGGCATGGATACCCTCTTCGAAAAGATTATAAAGATGAAAATACATTTTCATTGTAAATCAACTTTATGGACACTATAGATAACAAAGACCAAGAATATTTCACGATCAATGTCGGTCCTCAGCATCCCTCCACTCACGGAGTACTTCGTTTGAAGATGCATATGAGTGGCGAAGAAATTATCCGGGCCGTTCCCTATTTGGGATACATTCATCGTGGGATTGAAAAAATTTCTGAATCATTAGGATACAAACAGTTTTCCTACCTTTCCAGCAGAATGGACTATCTGTCTTCAAACATCAACAACCAATGCTGTGCATTAGCTGTTGAGAAAGGTTTACAGATGGATATTCCCGATCGTGCAAAAGTAATTCGAACTATTATTGCAGAATTGACCCGTATTACTTCTCACCAATTATGGTTTGGGTCATTAGGATTAGATTTGGGAGCTGTATCCCCATTCTTTTGGGCATTCAGAGAAAGAGAAATCATCTTTGAGATTTTGGAAGAAACCTG
>JAUZOB010000168.1 GCA_030706665.1 Bacteroidota bacterium | reverse complement strand
TTATTGCTGCGAAGTTTTCCCCATAGATCAATTTCCCAGCTTGACGACAATGTAATGTCACTATATCCGGGTTGAGGAGCTTTAGAGGAAGCTTTTGAATGAGTGATTACGGCATTAACGCCGGCATTAAGCGATGGGTATAATGCAGAGTTACTCTGTGTAAGTGTTGCTTCTGCTTCTTTAACTCGCTCTATGGCAACCAGCAAATCGATGTTCTTAGACAACCCTTCCTGAATAAGATTTTGTAAATCAGGATCATTGAAAACAGTTTTCCAAGGCAATGATCCGATTCCGGTAGAGTCGGCAGTATTTATGTCCCGATATAATCCATCCGTTTTTAAATCCGGGCGTTGATAGGTTCGGTTAATCCCACCACAGGAAGTCATTAATACTCCTGCGGAAAGAAGAATCAAGATGAGTTTAAAATATTTTTGATTCATTCGTATAGACTTATTGATACACATTTAAAAATTATTCTTCAAGTTCTTCCTTGATAGTCTGCTCCTGTTCTCTTTGAGAAGTAGAAGCAGAAGTCTTGGTGACTTTTTCCTGAAGTATCTGAAAGATGATGAATAGAATCGGAATAATCAGCACCCCGAATGCTGTCCCTACTAACATCCCGCCTATTGCTCCCGTTCCAATTGATTTGTTTCCATTGGCTCCGGCACCACTGGAGAATATTAGAGGGGATAATCCTACAATAAAGGCGAGAGACGTCATTAATATAGGACGTAATCGTGTAAATGCGCCCTCTATTGCAGCGTTCCGGATACTCATTCCCCTGCGTCGCCTTTGTAAAGCAAATTCAACAATCAGGATGGCATTTTTGGCCAATAGACCAATTAACATGATTAGAGATATCTGGAGATAGATGTTATTATCAATGTTCATAATCTTAGCAAACAGGAAGGTTCCGGAAAGGCCTACGGGCAAAGATAATATTACAGAAAATGGGATAATATAACTTTCATATTGGGCGGCCAGTAAGAAATAAACAAAAATGACGCAGAGAATAAAAACAATTACGGACTGATGCCCAACAGAAACTTCTTCTCTTGTCATTCCGGAAAATTCATATCCATAGCCAGCAGGAAGTACTTCTTTCGCAACTTGTTGTATAGCAGCTATCGCATCTCCGGTACTGTATCCTTTTTGGGGACTTCCGGTAATAGAGATATCTGTATACATGTTAAATCTGGAGATTGTCTCCGGTCCAAAGACCTTTTTTAAGGTTATAAATTCGGAAATAGGAGCCATTCGTCCTTGATCATTTCGAACATAAATTCCATTCAAACTGGCAGGATCTGTTCTGTATTGTGGATCGGCTTGAACCATGACCCGGTATTGTTTGCCGAATTCGTTAAAATCTGATGCATAGATCCCTCCATAATATCCTTGCAGGGTGCTCAATAAAGAACTGATAGAAACTCCCGATTCTTTACACTTTGCGACATTTACATCGATTTGATATTGAGGGAAATTCGGATTAAACGATGTGATTGCTTTTTGAATTTCCGGCCGTTTTCTTAAAGCTGCAAGGAAGCGGTCACTGACTTTTGATAATGCCTGAACTCCATTCCCTCCACGATCTTGTAATTCCATGGAAAAACCTCCACTCAGACTAAATCCGGAAAGGGTAGGTGGAGCGATAAATAATATTTTTGCATCCTTTATCCCAGCTGTCTTAGCGTATAATTCAGCAATGATACTTTTGATATTATGCTTTTGTCCCTTTCGATCATCCCAGGGTTTTAGTTTAATGATAAATCCGGCATAAGTACTTCCGGTTCCGCTGATTAGACCTCGACCAACTGTTTTCGTCCGGGCTTTTATTTCACTGACAGTTCCAATAATACTATCGATTTTATCGGCTACTGCTTTTGTCCGATCCAAAGAAGATCCGGGTTGTAGTTGAATATCTGTAAATACGGTACCCATATCTTCTTCCGGGACGAAAGCAGATCGGGAAGTTTTCATTAAGACAACCAATAGTATTGTAAAAGAGGCCAGGATTAAAAGAGCGATCCATTTTTTTAAAACCAAAAAGGATAAAGTCTTTTTGTAACGCTCGGTTAATGCGGAGAAAGAAGCATTAAAGGCACCATAGAACTTTCTCATAACCCCTTTCTGTTTAAGACTACTTCCATTACCGGGTTTTAGAAAGAGCACACACAGGGCAGGGCTTAATGTCAATGCATTGATTGCAGAAATGACAATTGCTACGGCTAGAGTAATCCCAAATTGTCGGTAAAATACTCCTGCTGTCCCGCTCAAAAAGGTTACCGGAAGGAATACGGCCGCCATAACTAAAGTGATAGAGATAATAGCTCCTGTAATTTCACCCATTGCGTCAATAGTTGCTCGTTTTGCGGTAGGTGCCCCTGCATCCATTTTGGCATGCACTGCTTCAACAACCACTATGGCATCATCTACTACAATCCCGATAGCCAGAATTAACGCAAAGAGAGTTAGTAGGTTGATGGTAAACCCAAAAAGGTCAAGGAAGAAGAAGGTTCCGATAATAGCAACCGGAACTGCAATCGCGGGGATTAATGTTGATCGGAGATCTTGCAGAAAGATAAATACGACCAGAAAGACAAGAAGAAAGGCTTCTATTAATGTTTCGACAACATTATGAATTGAGGCATCCAGAAATTCATTAGTATCCTGCAGCGTTTCATATTTTACTCCCGGAGGAAATGTTGCAGAAGCATCCTTTAATACCTTTTTTACATCGTTAATAACATCCTGGGCATTTGAACCGGCAGCCTGATAGACTGCGACAGAGATCCCTGGTTTCCCATCGGTATTGGTGGATGAAGTATAGCTTAAGGCTCCCAGTTCAATCCGGGCAATATCTTTTAACCTTAATATTTGCCCATTCGTGTTAGACCGGATAACAATATTTTCAAATTCTTCAGGAGATTGAAGCCGACCTTTATATTTGATGACATATTCGAAGGTTTGTTTCCCATTCTCCCCAAATTTACCGGGTGCTGCCTCAATGTTTTGCTCATCTAATGCATTGTTGACATCCTCCGGTACGAGTCCATAAGATGCCATTACTTCAGGCTTTAACCATATACGCATTGAATAATTACGCGATCCGAAAACAGAAGCATCTCCAACGCCGCTTATTCGTTGTACCTGAGGAAGAATATTGATTAATGAATAGTTTTGAATGAATGTTTCATCGAGAGCAGGGTTGTCGCTGTAAATGGAAAAAACAAGCAGCTGACTTGTCTGTCTTTTGGCAACTGTCACACCGGCTTGGGTAACTTCTTTCGGTAGTAATTTTGTGGCTCTGGATACCCGGTTCTGAACATCAACGGCTGCCATATCCGGATCTCTTCCGACTTTAAAGAAAACAGAGATTGATGCGGTTCCGTCGTTTGCTGCGGAAGACGTCATGTAAGTCATGTCGGTTGCTCCATTGATCTGTTCTTCAAGAGGAACAATGACACTCTTTAAGACAACATCTGCATTTGCACCGGGATATGATGCTGACACCCGAATGGTTGGCGGAGCAATGTTGGGATATTGTGATACCGGAAGGGAAAATAATCCCAATAATCCAAGTATGAATATTATAATTGAGATGACTGTCGAAAGAATCGGTCGTTCAATGAATTTTCTGAACATATCTTATTTGCTTAATAATGAGGAATAACATGATTTTGAATATATATCCCTAATGCATGAATTCAGGTTATTTGATAAGTTTGGGTTTGATATGCATTCCGTCTTTTAACGAAAAAATGCCATCCGTAACGATTTTGTCTCCGGCATTAAGCCCACTTTCAACAATGTAATATTGCTCAACTGTATTCGGATTTATTTCAATGACTGTATTATGAACATGACCACCATTATCGACAACGTAAACGAAGTGTTTCCCCTGGATTTCATAAGTCGACTTTTGAGGGACCAGGAGAGCATTGGAAATTGTTTTGGGGATTTGAAGAGTCGCACTGCTTCCGCTATGGATCATCCCCTGTGGATTAGCAAAAACAGCTCTAAAATTAGCAGATCCTGTTTGAGAATCAATGAGTCCGCTTACTGTTTGTATATGCCCTTTGTATGAGTAAGTGGTTCCGTCTGATAGAACAAGCGAAATATCATTGATCTTATTTAATTTCTGTTTCAGGGTGTTGTTATCCGTTTTGTCTTTAAAGAAATTGAGTAACTGTTTCTCGTTCATTGAAAAGTATGCATATACATTTCCGATATTTGAGACGGTAGTCAGTGGTTGAGCGATATTGTTGCTTACCAGGCTCCCAAGTTTATATGGAATCATACCGATTACCCCGTTTGCAGGGCTGGTAATTCGGGTATAGCTTAAATTAGTCTTTGCATTGTGCAATTTAGCCATAGCCTGTGCAAGTACGGCTTGTTTGGACTGTAATGTATACTCCGTGGATTCCAGTTCATAATGACTGATAATATCTTTCTCAACCAGAGGCCGTACTTTATTAACTTGCATTTTTGCTGTATTGACATCTGCCTGCGCAACTTTAATATCTGCCAAAGCAGAGCGAACTTCCTGTTGATATGTTGAGGCATCAAGCTGAAATAATACCTGTCCTTTCTTGACGATAGCCCCTTCGTCAACATACATTCCAACAATATACCCTTCTACCCGTGGACGAATTTCAACATTTTGTTGCCCTTGAATTACTGTAGGATATTCCGTCTTGATCGTGGCTAATTGAGGACTAACCGTCTCAACCTCATAAGATTTAACACGATCTTCTTCAGCTTTTTTATCCTTTACACAAGATGAGCTGAAAAGGAATAATGATAGAAAAGGAATAAGGTAGATAAAATGCGATTTATTCATTTTAAAATATTTATGAATTATCTGATTGCAATAAAATTAGATGAATTCCGATTAGAATGGTTTAAGATAGGATTAGATTTTTGTTAAAATTAACTATTAACAAAAGATTGTTCTTATAAATTGCGAAGTTTCGACAGATGTCGGTCTGATAAAGATAAAACAAGCTCTTTATCATGCAATGAATTCTGTAAGAGAGGAACTCAAACGATGTTGCGCCCTCTGGGAGGAGGCAATATCGGTTCTCATCTCTTACTTATTTGAATTCCATTCAGATAAGAGTCGTCTTGCTACGATCTGTTTTTTTATGAATTTGGATTCAGATTGGTCTCTTTTTATTTGCAAACCATGGTATGAAGAATCAGTTTGTCGGTTTCAACCATTCCGGTTGATCCGATCCTGCCGACATTCCGGATAGTCTTTTCTATATCTTTCTCAATAATCCCGTCGAGGTGGGAGATTCCGATGCCTTCCATGGCCAATAAGGCAGTTTGAACCGCAGAACATACCCCGGCGGACACTTTTAAAGCACATCCCAATTTAGCTCCGTCGCAAATCATTCCGGTAATTCCACCGGCCATATTCTTGATGGCATAGACAATCTGCTGATAATTTCCTCCGAGAAGATAGGTAATCCCGGCACTGGCTCCGGTTGCTGCAACCAATACTCCGCAAAGTGCAGATAGCTGCCCGAGATAACTTTTAATGTGGATGGCAATCAGATGACTTAGCACCAGAGCCCTGCAATGAGCTTCATCATCCGACTTCAATTTCTCTGCAATGGCAGTAACCGGCAGTGAAACGACAAGCCCCTGGTTTCCGCTTCCCGAATTACTCATAACGGGTAACGGGCATCCGTCCATCCTGGCATCAGAAGCAGCTGACGTGACGATCATGGCATAGGTAAGCAGATCGTTGGAGAGTATTCCTTTTTCAATATTCCCCAATCCCATCTTTCCGACTTGCATTCCATAAGGATGTTTTAAACCTTCCTCTGCCACTTTTCGGTTCATTCTTCCCCCTTCGAGAATAAAGGAAATTTCGTCAAAAGGAATCTCTGTTGCAAAACGGAATATACTTTCAACGGTTAAACCTTCGGGATATTCTTTTTTGGGCTTTACCCCCGGTTTATTTTCTTCGGATTCAAACAGAATCTCTCCGTTTCGTTCTACATAGGTGATGTTCGTGTGGCGATGACGAATGATTACGCGAGCGGTATTCTTCCCGGCTTTACAGATGCACTCTATATACAGAAGATCGGCATCTTCTTTGTGTTTGATACAAACATGGCCGTCATTGACTAAATGGCGGGCTTCATCGATCTGTGTTTGTGTAATACCTTTCAGAACTTCAAGACAATTTTCTGATTTTCCTCCCAGAGCTCCAATGGCTACGGCAATGGGGAGTCCGGTCATTCCTGTACCCGGAATTCCGACAGCCATGGCATTTTTGAGTATATTGCTACTAACCCAGGTTTCGATGAAATCAGGTTTTGAACCAAGTACTTCAGCTGCTTTGGCCGAAGCAAGTGCTGCGGCGATCGGTTCTGTACATCCCAGTGCAGGGACGACTTCACGATTCAGAAGATTGATAAATTGCTGGTTGGTTATCATTGTTTTCGGGCCTGTGGTTTTTATGGCTGCAAGGATAAAGATTTTTAGAGAAGGAAGAAATGATAAAGTGCACTTATTCTGTATTTCTCTTCCTGAGCGTTTTTATCCCACGGTCCCTTTTCGGTCGAAGTACCCTGAAACTACCATTTGGGTAAAGGAACGGTAGAGCAACCCTAAAGGAACGGAAAAGGGAATAGGGAGGTGCTTTGCTAAAATCAGGATATACATTTTGATGTGTCTTTGCCGGAATCGGTATGCGAAAGAAATGAGAAGATATTTTTGATGGAAGAAGGATCCGTCATTTTATTATAATCCGGAATAGATTATAATAAAGGGGCAAGGAACGGAGCCGGGGAAAGTGAAAGATCAGAGTAGGAGCTGAGGTGATTTATATTTCAGGGATCAGCATTATCGGAGCAAAAAGAAGATTAAGAATCAATCCTGATTCCAATATCAGACTAAATTCAGAGGAATCTAAACCTGATTTTAAGAAATTAAGAATCAATCCTGATCCTGATATCGGAACTTAAGAAGTTCATGGAAATACAATTGGGAAGATTACTGCGTAAAAGAAGAGGCTGTCTTATTCGGGCAGCCTCTTTATAATCTCTTTTATAGAGATCGCTATTTGCTCTTTAACGCCATTTTCAAGGCAGAGGTAGTTGTATAATATTTGGCGATCATATTCGGGACTTCCCATCTGGGTAATTTTCCATCTTTAAGATATCCGAGAAATTTTTCAGTAACCTGAGCGAAATGCGCTTCATGGCC
>JAUZOB010000167.1 GCA_030706665.1 Bacteroidota bacterium | reverse complement strand
TGATTAACCCGCGAGAACAGGCTTTCTTATATGATTTAAGAAGAGTGAAAAATAAATTACAGCCTCAGGTACTGGCTTCTGCTTCTCGGATTTATTCAGAAAAGATCTATAAGGGAAGTTATGCCTTTACGTCGGTAGGACCTTTGAAAACAGTTAATAGTATGCGGATTCTATTACCGTTTTCTCCTAAGAAGATATCGGTAATGGATAAAAAAGAGAATACAATTTCGGATGTAAAGATGGTTTGGGATAATATTTCTAAAACCTGCTATTTAAGCTTTGGAAATAATCCTGAAGGAGTAGATGTTAAGATAATGTGGTAATATGGAGGGATAGAATAGAAATTATTTTCCCTTATTGAGTTGATATGTATTTAAATATTAGACATATCAACTCAATTTTATTGTTTTGAAATAAGAAGACAAAATCATTCCCGAATTAAAGAATTTTGGAAAATAGTTTTTTGTTTTTCTAAAGGCTTACAGGCTTATCCGGAAGTTGAGAAAAGAAGTTGGGATATGCAGAATATGTGTGAGTGAAGAGAGTCTGCTTTCTAAATATCTTTAAAAAAGATATTGCCAAATTATAGCATAATTAATTGAAGATAGAGTTAAAATATTTGATTGTCAGAAATTTAATGTGTAATTTTATAAGACAGTCCTCTCGAAAAAAGCTAGTTTTAAAGAGCATATGGATGATATGGATAGCTTGTGTTTGAGTAGCAAAGAGTACTGAATAATTATTAAAAGAAATAATGTGATGAAAAATAGATATGTTTTTAAACCATTAAATCAACTTCTTACCATGAGAAAATTATTTAGTTTCATGTTAGGGATTATTTTCCCCGCAGTGTTATTGGCCCAGCCATTAGCCAAACGGGATAAATATGACATAACAAAGGACAGAGTTTTGTATACCATTGGTTATGCGCATTTGGATACAGAGTGGAACTGGGATTATCCTTCCACCATTAATGTGTTGATCCGAAATATAATGGAAGAAAATTTCCGTCTCTTTGAAAAGTACCCTGACTATGTGTTCAATTTCACCGGTTCCCGTCGTTATAATATGATGAAGGAGTATTATCCGGAGCTATATAAAAAAGTTGTCGAATATGTGAAAAAGGGTCAGTGGTGTGTATCCGGTTCTTCAGTGGATGAAGGGGAAGTAAATATCTCTTCTTCCGAGTCTGTTATCCGCCAGGTTCTTTATGGAAATAAATATTTCAAAAAAGAATTCGGGGTGGAGAGCTGTGATTACATGCTGCCAGACTGCTTTGGCTTTTTGGCAAACCTGCCCTCTATCTGGCACCATTGTGGACTGCTTGGTTTTTCAACTCAGAAATTGACCTGGCATTCTGCTGTTGGCGTTCCTTTTAATGTTGGGGTTTGGAATGGTCCCGACGGCAAAGGTGTTATTGCTGCATTAAATGCGACCAGTTACGGTGGCAATGTAGTTCCCCGACTTGATAAAGATAATTATTGGGATAAACGAATTGCTGAGAATACTCAGAAGTATGGAATTTTATTCGATTACCGCTATTATGGGGTAGGAGATCAGGGAGGGGCTCCTCGTCCAAATGATGTGAAAAATGCAGTAGGTAGCCTTCATAACGATGATAGTAAGTTTAAAGTTGTTCTTACGTCCTCCGATCAGATGTATAAGGATATTACTCCCGAAATACGTAAAAAACTTCCAACCTATTCAGGAGATCTATTGTTGATTGAACACAGTGCGGGTTCAATGACCTCTCAGGCTTATATGAAGCGGTCTAACCGCAAGAATGAGTTATTGGCTCAGTCAGCAGAACAAGCGGCAACTTTTGCGGATTGGTTGGGCGGAGCTGAATATCCTGTAGAGAAATTAAATAAATCATGGGATCTTGTGTTAGGAAGCCAGTTCCATGATATTCTTCCGGGTACCAGCATTCCGAAAGCATATGAATATGCATGGAATGACGAATTCATTGCAGGGAACGGATTTTCCGAGGTATTGAAGAATTCGATCAGTGTTATTGCTCATCAGTTGAATACTCAGGTTCAGGGGAAAGCAGTGGTTGTTTATAACCCGGTTGCTCAAAACCGTGAAGACGTGGTTACTGCAGAGCTTTCCTATTCAAAACTACCGGAAGGAGTAACTGTATTTGATCAGAATGGGAAAGCGTTGCCGACACAGATTGTAGAAAAGAAGGGAGATAAATTGAAGGTGATCTTTTTGGCCAAATTACCTTCGGTCGGAGTTGGTGTCTTCGATGTTCGTGAAAGCAAAGAAAAAGCAGGAAGTCATTCAGTACTTTCAGTCAATGGACAATCTTTGGAAAATGAATACTATCGGGTTAAAGTCGGTGAGAATGGAGACCTTGTAAGTATATTTGATAAGAAGGCTTCTAAAGAATTATTATCCCAACCTGCCCGTCTGGAATTTCTAAGCGAGCATCCTGTAGAATGGCCTGCCTGGAATATGGATTGGAAAGACAGACAAAAGGCACCTATCGATTATCTGGATAAAGATGCAGAGGTTAAAGTTCTGGAACATGGACCGGTACGTGTTGCA
Source organism: Bacteroidota bacterium (assembly GCA_030706665.1). Lineage (GTDB taxonomy): Bacteria > Bacteroidota > Bacteroidia > Bacteroidales > Prolixibacteraceae > JAUZOB01. The sequence goes on along the minus strand of JAUZOB010000167.1, from coordinate 4,672 downwards.
CTTCAGATAACCAGAAAAGGGAGAGATTCTGAAATCAGTCAGATTGTGAGCCTGAGCGCTGGAGAAGCAGGGAAGCGTGTAGAAGTAACGAATAAAGCGAATTGGCAATCTACAGGAGTAAGTCTGAAAGCTGCCTTCCCTCTTACTGCAAGCAATAATAAAGCGACTTATAATCTGGGGGTAGGAACTATTCAGAGAAGTAATAATAATGAGGTGAAATTTGAAGTACCTTCCAAAGAGTGGTTTGATCTGACGGATCATACTGGTAAATATGGTGTCTCTGTATTGGAAGACTGCAAATATGGATCCGATAAACCAGATGACAATACTTTAAGATTGACATTACTGTATACACCGACTCCTGGTCCAGGCTGGTATATCTATCAGAATACCCAGGATTGGGGAATTCATGATTTCAAATACGGACTTTATGGACATAGCGGCGATTGGACTAAAGGCCAGACTCCCTGGCAGGGAAAATTCTTTAATCAGCCTCTTCTTGCCTTTGAAACGTCACAGCATACAGGCGCTTTGGGGAAAGAGATTTCATTGCTGAAAATTAGTTCTCCTCAGATTGGTCTGATGGCATTGAAGAAGATGGAAGACGGAGATTATTATATTGTAAGGGTCAATGAGTTGTTTGGAAAAGATGCCAAAGGAATTAGTGTAAGTTTCCCGGGACAGGTTGCTGACGCTTATGAAGTAAACGGACAGGAGCAACGTATTGGGAAAGCTGCTTTTGCAGGGAATGTCGTGAAGTTCGATATTTCGCATTCAACCATTAAGAGTTTAGCTATAAAATTGAAACCATCAGTGAACTCAGTATCGGAAGGGGAACAGATTTCAGTTAATTTGCCCTACAATCAGGATGTAATGAGTACTGATTACAACCGTGCTGATGGTGGCTTCCAATATGGATTAAGCTTGCCAGCTGAATTGGTCCCGGACGAATTAATAAGTGAGAATATCCGGTTTAAGATGGGAAGTAAGGAAGACAATGCCAAAAATGCAGTAGTCTGCAACGGACAGAAGATAGATCTTCCGCAAGGAGATTATACCCGCTTGTATCTGTTGGCAGCAGCAGATGAAGATACCAATGGCGATTTTAGCATTGATGGACAAAGCTTCAATCTGAATATACAGAGATGGACCGGTTATATCGGACAGTTCTATAATCGTCATTTTACTGAAGATATGTCGGGTGTGACATCAATTGATAAGCCTTTCAGCAAACAGGATAATATTGCATGGTTCGCATCACATCGTCATGTTGATTATCCGTCAGCAAATGATGCCTATCAATACAGCTATATCTACAAATATGAGATACAGTTACCGAAAGGGGCAAAAACAATCACTCTGCCCAATGATAACAAGATTAAGATCTTTGCAGTGACACTTGCAAAACCACAAAGTGATGCAGTAAAAACGCTTCAGCCATTAGTTGATGAGTTTAGTGGAAATGCTCCTTTTGTGTTGAAAAAGTAAATTGATGCTGGTCTTAATTAGTTGGTAATATATAAGTTGAGTCGATCTTGTGGATTTCTTTGAAGATTGGCTCAACTTATAATTTTATTAAACTCTTTTTTCTCTTTCGGATTTATTTATTTTTGCATGTTCAAACATGTGGCGAGTGTTGTTTTTGATTGAAAAACGGAGATTTAGATGTTTATAAGCATCGGTGTTTTTTATCATATATCAAGGCTTAAAGCAGGATTGAATAAAACCATTTAACCAATCAAACCAATGTATAAAATTGTTCTTTTTTTATCACTTCTAACCTTAGGAGCGTCTGCACAGATTGTGAATAAGGTTACTGACCCTGTCGAATGGATCAATCCGCTGATGGGAACTGCTTCAAAATACAACCTGTCCAACGGGAATACCTATCCAGCAGTTGCTTTGCCCTGGGGCATGAATTTCTGGACACCGCAAACAGGAAAGATGGGAGAGGGATGGGCGTATACTTATGATTCGGATATGATTCGAGGATTAAAACAAACGCATCAACCAAGTCCCTGGATTAATGACTACGGTCAATTTGTAATCATGCCAGTAACCGGCAAAATGAGATTTACCGAAGATGAAAGGGCAAGTTGGTTTTCTCATAAGGCTGAGATTTCGAAACCATATTATTACAGCGTTTATCTTGCCGATCATGATGTTACGGCAGAAATAACTCCAACTGAAAGAGCTGCTGCTCTTCGTTTTACTTTTCCAAAAACCGACAATGCCTATATTGTAATTGATGCTCTTGATAATGGATCATACATTAAGATTGTTCCGGAAGAGAATAAAATAATCGGATATACAACGAAGAATAGCGGTGGTGTACCCGATAATTTTAGAAATTACTTTGTGATTTGCTTTGATAAACCTTTTACAACGAAACAGGTGTGGCACGACAAAGAGATCAGCAATAATATTCTTGAACTGAAAGATAATCATGTCGGAGCTGTAATTGGTTTTAAAACATCAAAAGGGGAAAAGATCGTAGCCCGTGTTGCTTCATCTTTTATCAGTGCTGAACAAGCGGAATTGAATTTGAAAGAAATTGGAAATGATAGTTTCGATGTTGTAAAGCAAAAGGCAAAGAAAGCATGGAATGATGAATTAAATCGTTTGCTGGTCGAAGGTGGTTCTCCTGATCAGGTTCGTACATTTTACTCTTGTCTCTATCGCACCATGCTTTTTCCCCGAAAATTCTATGAAATTGATGCAGCCGGAAAGGTGGTCCATTATAGCCCGTACAATGGGAAAGTATTGCCTGGTTACATGTTTACTGACAATGGATTTTGGGATACCTTCAGAGCCGTTTTTCCATTTTTCAATCTGATGCACCCTTCATTAAATGCCAAGATAATGGAAGGCCTGGCCAATACCTATAAAGAGAGTGGTTTCCTGCCGGAGTGGGCTAGTCCCGGACACAGAGATTGTATGATTGGATCCAATTCGGCATCCCTCATTGCAGATGCTTATTTAAAAGGGGTTCGCGGATATGATATTCAAACATTGTATGAAGCAATCCTTAAAAACACTGAGAATGAAGGACCGTTAAATTCAGTTGGCCGTAAGGGAGTTAAATATTATAATCAACTGGGATATGTCCCTTACGATGTGAAGATCAATGAGAATGCAGCCCGTACGCTTGAATATGCATACGATGATTTTACTATTTGGCAACTGGCCAAAGCTCTCAATCGTCCGAAAGAAGAGATTGATCGTTTTGCCAAAAGATGTCAGAATTACAGGAACCTATTTGATCCTGAAACGAAACTGATGCGTGGAAAGAATCAGGATGGTACTTTCCAGTCTCCGTTTAATCCGTTTAAATGGGGAGATGCTTTTACGGAAGGAAACAGTTGGCATTACACATGGTGTGTGTTTCACGATATACAAGGGCTGTCTAATCTGATGGGAGGTAAAAAGGCCTTTGTCTCGATGTTAGATTCCGTCTTTTCTATGCCACCCGTTTATGATGAAAGTTATTACGGTCAGGTGATTCATGAAATCAGAGAAATGCAAATCATGAACATGGGACAATATGCTCATGGAAATCAGCCGATACAACACATGATTTATCTTTATAACTATGCAGGTGAACCTTGGAAAACCCAGTATTGGGCAAGAGAGGTGATGAATCGTTTTTATTTAGCTACCCCTGACGGCTATTGCGGCGATGAAGATAATGGACAGACTTCGGCATGGTACGTGTTTTCAGCTTTAGGATTTTATCCCGTGTGCCCAGGAACCGATCAATATGTTTTGGGGGCACCGCTATTTAAGAAAGTGACACTTAAACTTGAGAATGGAAATCAAATCGAATTAAATGCTCCGAATAATAGTGCATCGAACCGATATGTTTCTACTATGAAATACAATGGTCAGCTCTATGAGAAAAACTGGTTAAGCCATAAGTCTCTGCTCCAGGGAGCGAAAATTGATTTTACCATGTCTCCTGTTCCCAATAAAAAGAAAGGAATTAAGAAAGAAGACTTCCCTTATTCGTTTTCAAATCAGTAAAAAAGTGTTTTATTTGTTCCATAACTAATTCAATACAAAAACGCAATTAATTCAATCATTTACATGAAAAAATCGACTTCATACACAAAAGTACTGCCTGTACTATTCGGATTTTTCATCATGGGATTTGTTGACGTGGTAGGTATTTCTACAAGCTACGTAAAGAAAGATTTTGGATTGAGCGATTCTTTCGCTAATCTGCTTCCTATGATGGTGTTTTTATGGTTTGCTGTTTTTTCAGTACCGACCGGTATCTTGATGAATACACTGGGGCGGAAGAAAACAGTATTGTTGAGTATGGTAATCACATTTGTCGCAATGCTTGTTCCGCTTGTAGCTTACGATTTTACAGTCGTATTGATTGCATTTGCTTTACTGGGGATTGGAAATACGATTTTGCAAGTTTCTCTTAATCCATTGTTGACTAATGTTGTAAGTGGAGAAAGATTGACCAGTAGCCTGACTCTAGGACAGTTTACCAAAGCAATCGCCTCATTTGTCGGACCAATCATTGCAGGTTTAGCTGCAGTTACTTTAGGCAACTGGAAGCTACTCTTCCCGATCTTTGCAGGAATTACACTGATTTCATCACTTTGGCTTTTCTTTACTCAGATTCACGAAGAGCCTGCAAAAGGGAAATCATCTTCTT
>JAUZOB010000166.1 GCA_030706665.1 Bacteroidota bacterium | reverse complement strand
GGGCTCATCAGTATTTTAAGAAAAGTGTCCGGAAAACTAATTCTTCGCTTTGGAATGGAATCCGATTCCAAATGGAAATGGTTCGAACCACAGATGTCTTACGACAACGGGATTCTACCGCTTGCACTTTTACATGCTTATGAGATATTGCGAGATAAAACCATCATGTCTGTAGCGCTTGAATCACTTACCTTTCTTGATCAGGTTTCTTTCAAAAAAGGTTATCTGTCTCCGGTCGGAACAAATGGATGGTATCCCAGAAATGGGGAATGTATTCAATATTCACAACAATCAATTGATGTGATGGCCATGGTATTGATGTATCATCAGGCTTTCAAGATGACAGGCGAAGAGAAGTACTATAACCGCATGTTTCAATCATTCAAGTGGTTCTTAGGGAAAAACGATCTCTATATTCCTCTTTTTGACCATGAAACTAACGGATGTTGTGACGGGTTAGACTTCAACGGGGTTAACCGCAACCAGGGAGCCGAAAGTTCTTTGGGTTATTTGATTTCGCATCTGATTGTGAGTAAAACGTTTGAAAGTTACAACAAGAAAGCAGAAGCCAATTTGGCAATTACAGACAGAATTGTAACCGGTTTTCTAAAATCATAACCTAAAAAACTCAGATGTACCTTTTCTGTTAGATTCCATCAGAATGGATTTCTTTCAAAAGAGCATCGAGTGAAACGGAAGCGAAAGTTGTTGCATAATCTGAAATAGCATAAGGAATAATCAATTCACCATTATGGATGATTGAGCCGCAGGAATAAACCACATTGGGAACATACCCCTCTCTCTCCTGTGCATTTGGAATAAGCAACGGCTTTCGAAGCCGCCCGATTACCTTCGTCGGATCATTAAGATCAAGTAAAGCAGCTCCAATGCTATACTCTCTCATTGGTCCTACTCCATGAGTTACAACCAGCCAACCTTGAGAGGTTTCGATCGGCGACCCGCAGTTTCCTACCTTAACGAACTCCCAGGTATATTTAGGCTCCATGATCTTTATTGCCTGACTCCAGTAATAGAGGCTATCGGAAAACATCACATAGTTATTAACCCCATCAATTCTTGAGAGCATCACAAATTGTCCGTTTACCTTCCTCGGGAATAGTGCTGCGTTTTTATTTTGTGCACCATCGCCATGCAATGGCTGCATTTTAAATTGATAAAAATCTTTTGTCGCCAGTAGCATCGGTAAAATCGCAACTCCGTCATAAGCAGTATAGGTTGCGTAATAGGTAACTTTGCCGTCATCATCCGTAAATCTGACAAAACGAGCATCTTCGATTCCGTTCCGCTCCGAAGGGGATACAGGGAAGATGACACGTTCGGAGATGGAAGTATCCAAAGAGAAAGTAGTTTCATAATGGGTTGATGCCAGCCAGTTGATTTCTTCCAACACCAATTGTTCGTCAGGCGTCAACACCCTGCTTTTTTCCGTTTCTGCAATACACTCCTGGAGTTCATCATAAGAAAAGCTTTCACCCAACCGGCCTGATAGCAGGAAGACCGGCAGCGTGCTTTTATAAATACGCATTTCATTCAGTTTATGAATGAAATCTTTTTTGTGGTAAGTATGCAGTTTCACAACTTCAGCCTCTCCAACCAGCGGGCCATCCGGATCAAAGACCAGTTCATTGGTCCTGGTAATAATACCTGTTTTGAAAACAATGGATGAGATATGCCCTTCTCCTGTTGCTCTCAGACTGACAATAATGCGTTTTTGTCCAGGCTCTAATTCACTCTGATCGGGATGCTCAACAATTGACGGATTAAAAAAAGCTGCTGCTTCAATTGAGTATTCGCTAGTGAAACAGGAACCGATTAATAACTTCGTTGTCAATGGCACTGTTTCAATCTCAATTCCCAAATCATTAAAAATTGGTTTCAGGTTATGAAAATTACGCACCAGGATCCGGGTAATATTCCGGTGCCTCTTTGAGAAATCATTTAAGATATGATTCAAATTTGCAATAACTTCTGTTTCAGACATCTTCAATATATTCAGAATAATCTTTGCCGTACGTTGATCGCTGTTTTGAAAATACCTTGCAATCACTCGTTTAGGATCAGGGAAGAATTTATTGGGCTTCCTAACAACTTCTAATCTCATGGTTCTAGATTATTAACATCCGGGTTTAACAATATAAATGCAAATTCACTTAATTTTTTTTGCTTAACAGAAGTTCCCTTAACAATCATCACAGGGAAAGTGGCAAATCTTTACAGATAATATTCAGAATTCATTCGATATGAAGTATTTCAATATAAGCCACCGGGCATTATATCTCAGTTCTAATAAGTATACAGATTCGTCAACTGCAGCTTATTTTCCAATCAGTCCATGTCCGCTTAATTTACTTATAATTTGTATACGGTAGAAGTTCAAGAATATTTCAAAAAAAAGAAGAATTGTTGTGAATTCATTTCTCTATTTTGATTCTATGGCAAGTAAATCTTCGACTTTTTGATTCCTACAAAGGAATGCATTTTCTCATACCTTATTTAAAGCGGCTCTTTTTTCAAAATGTCAGCATAAACTAAATTTTTCCTGATTTTATATTCGTATAAAAAGCTATAAAATGACAAAAACGCAAAATTCTGCAACTTTTTTTCTATTTTTACGCCATGATGAATAATCTCAAATACTGTTTGGCCTGTCTTTCCAGAAATATGAAGCTGGGAGAAATTCAACACAAAAGCCTTTCCGGCAATGTTGAATCGGCTTGCCATATTGGTATAGTCTGGATGGATGACATCCCCCGACAGAATAGGATCCAAAGAGAATTTAACTATTCTTACCGTGAAAATAATAACAATGAGGCCAGTAATGCCCATTCTTTTTTATTGAGTTTTGTTCCTTATTCCGGAACATTTTCTTACGCTTCAAAGCACCTTACAAGACCGGCTTATTTGCAAAGCAGCACAATCAATTCTTCAATTCCGGTCATTCTTCCGAAAAGATACATCCTTTTTATTCATCCATTTCTTTCGAAACAAGCTACGACTTCATCCTCTTCTGAATTCAAAGTAGGTTGGAAGTCTGTGAATTATTGTAAGCAGGAGAAAGATAAATGCAGTTTTACTGCAAATCAGCCTAAGAATTTCCTTGATATTTTCAATAAATAATTAAAACAAACACTGTTTTTTAAGCATGAGAACTGACTTTTCAGGAGCGGGTGTTGCTTTGGTGACGCCCTTCAACACAGATGGCACCGTAGATTACACGGCATTGGAGCAATTGATTAATTACCAGATTGAGAACGGAACGGACTATCTGGTAATTTTAGGTACAACAGCAGAAACTGCAACATTATCCCCGCTTGAACGAAAACAGGTTATTGATTTTATCAAGGAAAAAAATCGAAAACGTCTGCCTCTGGTTCTTGGGATCGGAGGATACAACACTGCTGAAGTAATTGAAACCGTTGCTCAGACCGACCTTGAAGGTATCAGCGCGATTTTGTCTGTTGTGCCGTATTACAGCAAACCTACACAGGAAGGCATCTATCTTCACTTTATGGCGATTGCTCAGGCTTCTCCTGTCCCCATTATGCTGTATAATGTTCCGGGCAGAACAGGAACCAACATGACCGCAGAGACGACACTACGCCTTGCCCATGCATCCAATAAATTTATTGGGATTAAAGAGGCTAGCGGAGTAATGATCCAGATGTCAAAAATCATTAAAGATAAGCCTGCCGATTTTCAGGTTATATCGGGCGACGATGCACTTGCAGTACCAGCCATTGCAATTGGCGGTGCAGGTGTCATCTCTGTAGTTTGCAATGCCCTGCCCCGGCAATTATCAACCATGGTCCATGCAGCACAAAAGGGAGACTATGCACTCGCATCATCACTTCATCTGAAATTAATTGATTTCACTCAAAATATGTTCCTCGAAAACAATCCCGGAGGTGTTAAAGCTGCCCTGCACGCTTTAGGTTTGATCAAAAACGAATTAAGATTACCTTTGTGCCCGGTCAGCCAGGAACTTTACAATGAAATTGCAAGGGAAACCAACCTGCTTATTAAAGAATAAGCAGGCGTTGTGATTGGTAAAAAGACTGAATCATACTATCCGTAGCATGGCAAAAAATTAGACCATGGGATTAGTCTGTACATATCGCGGCTTATATTTTGATCTATTAGATTATTTCAGGAACCAAAAGTAAAAATAAGAGGAAGATAGAATGGGGAAAATTGACTTTAACAGAATACCTTCTCCGTGTTACGTGCTTGACGAACGTCTTTTGCGCAAGAATCTGGAACTCATTGCCAATGTGAAGAAAGAAGCAGGGATTGATATTATTCTTGCATTCAAAGGTTTTGCGCTTTGGGGCGCATTCCCGTTGGTAAAACAATATGTTTCCAGCACAGCTGCCAGTTCAGTCAATGAGGCCCGTCTTGCTTTCGAAGAAATGGGAACATTGGCTCACACCTATTCTCCTGCTTATACCGAAAAGGACTTCCCTGAAATCATGAAATATTCCAGTCACATCACGTTCAATTCCTTGTCACAGTTTGAACGCTGTCTGCCACTGGTAAAGAACTTTGATCGAAAACTGTCTTTGGGAATCCGGGTAAATCCTGAATTTTCAGAGGTTGAGACAGAGCTCTATAATCCTTGTGCACCGGGATCCCGGTTAGGAATCCTGGCCTCACAGCTACCTGATGAACTTCCGAAAGAGATAGAAGGATTGCATTTTCATTCCTTGTGCGAATCCTCTTCGTATGATCTGGAGAAAACCCTTGCGGCTTTTGAAGAAAAGTTCGGGCGCTATCTACATCAAATCAAATGGGTCAATATGGGCGGTGGTCATCTGATGACTCGTAAAGGATATGATACAGCACATTTGATCGCCCTTTTAAAAGCATTTAGAGAAAAATACGATGTAGAGGTAATATTGGAGCCCGGGAGTGCTTTTGCCTGGGAAACCGGTTATTTGACTTCCTCTGTTGTGGATATTGTTGAGAATAGCGGGATTAAAACGGCGATCCTCGACGTTTCATTTGCAGCACATATGCCCGACTGTCTGGAGATGCCCTACAAGCCCCGTATCGTTGAGTCTTACTTCGATCCGCAGGAAAGCAAACCTACCTACCGAATGGGAGGGAACAGTTGCCTTTCGGGCGATTACATGGGGTTCTGGTCATTTGACCGTGAATTAAAGATTGGAGACCCGATTGTCTTCGAAGACATGATCCATTACACAATGGTAAAGACCAATTATTTTAACGGAGTCTCCCACCCTGCCATTGGAATCTGGACTGAATCCGGAGAGTTCAAATTACTCCGTGAATTCGGTTACGAAGACTACAAAAGGAAGCTGTCGTAAAAAGGATGTAGTTTTTCTTAGCAGGCGTAATTATTATTCTTTAATGCAGATGAATAGCTTCTGGTTATTATAGTTCTCGATTGCAAATGCTACGCCATTCTCATCGTTTGACATAGTCACATAATCAGCGGCTCTCTTTACCTCATCAATTGCATTGTCCATCGCCACAGAGACTCCTGCGAAATGAAGCATTGAAAGATCATTATTATTATCACCGATGGCCATAATCTCATTCCTTTCAATATTCAAAAATTCAGCCAGTTTGCGTAACCCATACCCTTTATTGACACCTTCCCTGTTAATCTCAAGATTTATCGGCTTCTGACAGGTAATATCATACGGATATCTACTTACGATCTCTTTGGCCTGATCTCTGACCAATTGATTATTAAAGGAAATATTTACCTTTCCTACCGGTTCTTCTCGTTTTCTTATATAATCAGAAAAATCTTTAATGCCTATACGAGTATTATAAATCAGTTCTTTTCTATACAGAAGTCCATATCTGTTTAAGTCTGCCAGACATTTCTCATCAGTATATACTTGCCCATCAGCATACAATTCAAACATCATATCGAATCCGGCAAGGCTTTTGTAAATATTCCGTACATTATTCATCGGAATAAGATTGTTGTGTATGACTTTTTCAGTCAATAAATCAATCACATATGCTCCATTACAGGTTATAGCATATCGTATTTCCGGAAGTTCAGCAACAATTTCCACTAATTCATTTGATATTCTTCCCGTACAAAATGCAAATATCACACCTTGACGTACAGAATTTCTGATGATCGTCCTGGTATATTCAGTAATCTGTTTATTGCTATCTAAAAGCGTCCCATCTAAATCTGAAGCAATAAGTTTAATTGGCATTATCTTACCCCCACTTGTTTATAAATCACCTACTGTTTCTTTCCAAAAACTTATATAAAAGCCTATAGGCTATTCCTCTGTTAAAATCGCTGTTATTTCTGAATATGCAGTACCACTTATAAGAGCTCCCTAATTCTCCCCAAAGGAGCGAGAATAGTATAGGTTTATGCGGATATTCACATTTTCAGCAAGTTGTTAAAACACTTACCTTCTACAACTTACAATTATTTCAAAGTCCAACAAAGGAACAAAAAGTATTATTTACCGCCAAGATATGAACTATTATCCTTCCATTACCTCTATCTGATTAATAGGGCCAGTTGCAACACTAATTATTAACATGAAACAAATTGTTTGGCAGTATTTTATTCCATTTTATATCTTGTTTTTACCTGCCCTTTAGAAATCTTTATCAGCTTTCCTTTTAACAATTTTCTTTTAATAGGATTTACATAGTCCACATATAACTTTCCTTCGGTGTGATCATATTCATGTTGGATAACCCTTGCGGTAGTGCCGGAAAATGTTTTTGTGTGTTTTTGAAAATCTCTATCAAAATATTCAATAACGATGGTCCATGGACGCATAACATCTTCTGATAAAGTGGGGAGGCTTAAACATCCTTCTTTTTCGATCCACTTATCTTCGGAATAATCAATTATTCTTGCATTTATAAATGTCTCTTTTATTCCGCAATCCCCTTCAAAGAATTCTTCTCTTTCCTCTTCCTCCAGATTATCATAGATCACTTTGCTATCAACAATGAACAACTTAATGGAATGGTTAACCTGAGGAGCTGCCAGTCCAGTTCCATCTGCAGGATATAATGTTTTCCACATATTGTCAATCAACTCTTTCAGATAAGGGTAATCTTTATCGATATCCTTCGCTTTTTGTCGCAGTATACTTTTCCCGTATGATACAATTGGTAAAATCATATTTTTTTATTCATCAATTTTCTTTGTACTTTAACTATACACCCGACCATTGTATGTTTCAACATGT
>JAUZOB010000165.1 GCA_030706665.1 Bacteroidota bacterium | reverse complement strand
GGTGACATCACGGGTCCTGTTCAAGCTAAAGAGTTTCATGAGCTCTCCGGAGTCGATGCCCTCATGATTGGGAGAGCCTCTATCGGCCGCCCATGGATATTCCAGGAGATAAAACATTATTTTCAGACAGGCGAACTACTTCCGGCACCAACAGTTCCCGAAATTGTCACCAATGTTAAAGATCAGCTTACACAATCCGTTTCGTGGAAAGATGACGAACGCAGGGCAATCTTTGAAATGAGAAGACATTTTGCCCGTTATTTTCCCAACCTTCCAGGTTTTAAGGATCTACGCATAGCACTTCTTCAGGCAGTTGAGCTTCCGGTTGTCCTCGCGTTGCTCGATACCATTGCAGAACGCTATCATGATCACCGGGTTGACTACAGCAACGTTGGACTAAATTAGAAAAGATGAAAAGAGAAGATATAGAGATAATGGCTCCTGTAGGTTCTTATGAATCTCTGAGGGCCGCAATACAAAGTGGTGCTAATTCCGTTTATTTCGGAGTCGATCAGCTCAATATGCGTGCACGCTCCTCGAGTAATTTCACACTGGAAGATTTGCATTCTATCTGTGAGATCGCTTCTGAAAATGGAGTAAAAACATACCTTACCGTCAATACCGTTATTTTTGATCCTGAGATATCCAAACTTCATGAGATCATTGATAGTGCAAAAGAAGCCGGCATATCAGCAATTATTGCTGCAGACATGGCTGCAATCAGCTACGCACGTCAGGTAGGTGTGGAAGTTCACATATCGACTCAGGTTAATATCACCAACATTGAAGCAGTAAGGTTTTATGCTCAGTTTGCCGATGTAATGGTCCTTGCCAGAGAAATGGACATGGAAAAGGTCGCTTTGATATCGAAACAAATCAAAGAACAGAATATTACGGGTCCGAGAGGAGAGCTGATCAGACTGGAGATGTTTGCGCATGGAGCACTTTGCATGGCAGTTTCCGGGAAATGTTATCTAAGCTTGCATGAGATGAATGCTTCAGCTAACCGGGGCAATTGTTTTCAGATATGCCGTCGCGGTTATCGGGTTACAGATAAAGAAACAGGTGCCGAATTAGATATTGACAATGAATATATCATGTCGCCCAAAGACCTGAAAACAATTCATTTTCTCAATAAATTACTCGATTCGGGAGTCACCGTATTAAAGATTGAAGGACGCGCACGCTCGGCCGAATACGTAAAGACCGTTGTAGAATGTTATAAGGAAGCGATCGATGCCTATTTCAATAATGAATTTACCGAAGAAAAGATCAACGATTGGAATACCAGATTAAGTACCGTATTCAACAGAGGATTTTGGGATGGATATTATCTTGGACAGCGACTGGGAGAATGGAGTAGGAATTATGGTTCTTCAGCCACAAAGCGGAAGATGTATATCGGCAAAGTAAACAACTATTTTTCCAACCTTGGAGTTGCCGAATGCAAAATTGAAACAAAAGATATTTCAGTCGGCGATGAAATCTTAATTTCAGGACCTACAACAGGAGTTATTCAGATGGAAGTTTCTGAAATCAGAGTTGATCTGTCTTCGGTTGATAGTGCAGCTAAAGGAGAGGTCTGTTCCCTCCCTGTTCCTGATAAAGTCAGGAGAAATGATAAGATATATCGTTTTTTCAACACCTGATTTAGCTTTAACTCATTCTGATTATATATTTTACACTATGAATTTTCAAAATAATTCTTATCTTGCAATACGTTTAAATAAACACCAAATGTCGTATTACATCACGATTTTACAATGAAAAGAATTATTTGTGAAATTTGCATTCTTCTTTTTATAGGAGGGTTCAGGGATGTAGCGTATGCTCAAAATTATGGACAGCCCAAAAGCTGGAAGCCGGAAAACATTCAGGTTGGAGTCAGAATGGGAGTTGCACAAATTGCGACCGAAGTTAAAAGTAATTTTTCTTCGTATGCAAATGAGTTCAGGAACACTCCCAATGCTTCTTATGGAATTTTTGTCTCTTCAGAATTTATCAGGAATCTTGAAGCAGGTCTTGATCTCGGCTACTCAAGACTCTTGGGAGATGCAAACGGATACTACAATCTTTCCTCCCAATTTTATAATCCCGATTTATTTGGTCAGGATCTAAGATATAATTATAAAACAAACCTCTATACTGCTACCCTTTTTCTAAACTATCATCTTCCCAATTTCTATCAGTCTGAAGACAAATCGTTCAGTTTCAATCCTTACTTATCTGTCGGAGCCGGTTTATCAATGTTTAAAGGGAACCTTTATCGTGACAGTGTTCTGATTTATCAAAAAGAGAAAGGGATGGACTCCAAACATCCTTTCGCAACCAATTTCCTGGGTGGTATTGGCATGCGTTATACCTTCAACCAGCATCTTCTTCTAACAACTGAATACAATCTGAATCTTGTATCAACCGATGCACTAGATATGTCGCATAATTATAAGTACACCGATCCTGCCGGCACAAATGCAGAACGGTTAGGGGTTTACGGACTTGTTGGAAGATTTCTTATCGGACTATCCTGGCGTTTCGGGTATTATGATAATTCAAGTCATCGTAGTTCTTCCCATAGTGGTAATTCTCATAAAAGAAAATCCCACAGGGTGCATTATTACGGGAATAATGATAATGAGATTTGGTATGCCCCCAGACGTTAAAAGATTAAAAAAAGTTTTCTCGTCCACATAAAGGGCTGTCTCAAACTATAAGGCAGCCGTTTCCATAGTTATGCTCTACATTTATAGAAACACGAATTCAAACAAACAATTCGTTAAAAGGAACACTGACTTTGGGAATTGTCACAAAGCTGCACCATATTCTTCTCATAACACCCTTTTTTACTCATTTATAAAACTAAAAATTGACTGATTATTTATTCCTTGATCCTTTCCCCTTATTCAATTCTGTCGACTGATTTTGTTTTCAAAAAATTCCCGAAATTATATGATTCGGATCAGATAGTCGAAAAGTAAATCAAGACTTCCTGCATAAAATAGAAGATTATACTCACTTCCCTCCCGATTTAATATTCAGCGTCCAATTGAGAGGTGTTAAGATTGCAGGATCTTTGGGGGAAAAGTCCGAACGATATAGCTTTAAAAATTTATTTGTAAAGATTCACTTACGTTTTTTATTTATTTAAGTAAGTTCTTATTGAACCATCGGATAAATCTAACTAATTTTGAGATAAGATTAATAAATCGAAAAATATGAAAAGGGTTTGGCTTTGGATCATTGCGATTATGATAGTAGCAGGCGGAGCAACAGCCTACTATCTGTATTCAAACAAAGAAAAAGAACAGGATTTGATCCCTGCATTAAAAGCAGTTTCACCAAACACTCCGCTTCTAATGATTATCAATAACCCGTATCAACTTTCCGATGGGCTTCAGCAAAATCCGATCTGGCAGGAATTTCTAAAGATCGGTTCCTTTAATGAATTAAACCGGACCATAGAAGTTACTGATTCCTTAATTCGTTCTAATCCCGAATTAGCAGATCAATTCAAAGGAACAAAGCTTGTTATGTCTTATAACTATGCAGGAAATAATGACTACCTGCCCACTTATTTTATATACATAAAAAATGGACAACAAAAGTCATCATTGCAATCAGTTATCAATAGTATAAGCACCCGGGAGGGTTACTCAATTAATGAAAGAAGTTATAACAACCAACATATTTTTGAAGCTCAAAACAAAGAAGGAAGACACATCTATTCCTATACTTTTTTAAATAATCTTTTTGTATTCAGCCCCACCTCTGTTTTTGTAGAAGACGCGATCAGACAAGCAAAAGCTCCCTCAATATTAGACGATCCGTACTTTAAAAAGATTTACAAAAACAAAGACATTGATGCGGACTTGAATGTTTTCATCAATCATCGCTACTTCCCTCGCCTTGTATCTTTTTTTACCAAGAATACTCTAAAACGCTCCATCAGTTCTTTCAATAGTTATGCTTGCTGGAGTTGCCTCAACCTCAACATTCAAAGTCAAAGAATTCTATTCTCAGGCTATTCAAACACCAACGATTCGCTTAATAATTATTTAAATCTGTTATTGAATCAATCTCCCGTAAATCACACAATCGACAAAGCGCTTCCCTCAAACACCTCATTTTATATCTCATTTGGGATAAGCAATTATAAGACCTACTTTTCTGACCTTGAAAACTATCTTCGCAAACAGCATAAATTCTATCAACGAGTTGAACGGTTAAAGAAAATAAAAACAGATTGCGGGGTCGACCTGATTGATTTATTCACAAAAATAAGCGACAAAGAATTTGCACTTGCATTTACAGATATTGAGAAAGGAGGCACATCAAAGAATCAGCTCCTTTTGTTTGAACTTTCGAATACCGATGACACAAAAGATCAGATGGCCGATCTGCTCAAAGAATATATTCGTCGCCAACAAAAGAAGATGTCTTTAAAAAAGACAATACGATTGGGAGGAAACGATCGATATGATATTTTTCAAATGCCTTTTGATGATTTTGCCTCAGTCGTATTTGGAGATCTTTTCGCATCCTCATCTTTCAAATCATACACGTTTTATGACAACTATCTTGTTTTTGCAGACAACAGCAAAACACTTGAATCTTATTTAAAGTCAATGAAACGAAATGAAACTCTTCTTTCAAATAAAAATTACGCTCAGGTAAAAGACAATCTTGATTCAAAAGGAAACATGTATGCCTATCTAAACATTGCACCCTGCTTACTTCTGGGGAATCAGTATCTTGACGATTTAATGTTTAAAAATATTCTACAGAAATCTGAATCTGTAAGAAACTTTACTGCAGCAGGATGGCGGTTAGGCTCACAAAATGGCATGATCGAAAATCAAGGTATCATATCCTATTCCGGAGGCGCATCTTCCAATACAGAGAATCTTTGGAATTGCAGCCTTGATGCTGCCCCTGCCATAAAACCTCAGATCGTGAATAATCATAAGAACCCAGATAAAAAGGAGATAATTGTTCAGGATGTTTTAAACAATCTGTATCTAATTGATAACACTGGAAACATCGAATGGAAAATTAATCTTTCGGGTCGTATCCTCGGTTCAATACAACAAATCGATTATTACAAAAGCGGGAAATTTCAATTTCTCTTCAACACAAAAGATCAGCTGTATATGATAGATCGGAATGGAAAGAACATTGAAGGATTTCCGGCCAGATTTAAATCCCCTGCCACTAACGGAGTTGCAGCCATAGACTATGACAAAAACCGAGACTATCGTTACTTTGTTGCAACAGAAGACTTAAAAATAAAAGTATTCCAAAGCAATGGGAAACCACTTGAAGGATGGTCTTTTAACGGAACGTCAAGCCAGGTTACCCAACCTATCCAATATGCCCGGATCGGATCAAACGATTACATTGTCTTTGCCGATCGGAAAAAGGTATACATTCTCGATCGCAAAGGGAAAGAAAGAGTAAATACACCTTGGAACCAAGATATTTCTGCGAACAATCCAGTAGGACTTGATCTATGTTCTACACCGAACAATAGCCGTATCCTTTATACAAATTCAAAGGGTGAGATTCACTATATAGCTTTTAACGGGCAAACCGGAATAATAACCGCGGGAGATTACTCTTCAAAACATTGGTTTACATGTGGTGATTTCAATGCTGACGGAAAGGTGGAAATGATCATCATTGATGGGAAAGACATGAAAGTTCTCGACAACAAAGGGTCAAAGCTTTTCAAACATGATTTTGATGAAAACATCTCTAATGCAGCTTCTGTCTTTACGATAGACAAAACAGGCTATATCGGGGTATACTCAAACGACGAGGGGAAGGTTTATCTCTTTGACCGCAGAGGCTCAATGACGAAAGGCTTTCCGCTTAACGGTTCGAATGGGATTGATGTTGGGAAAATGAACAACCGGAATTCAATCTACATGATCACTGGCAATGGCAGCGGAGGTCTGATCTTATATCGGATTGCCAATTAGAGTTTTTGCTGTAATTCCAGAGGTTAGAAAAGAGTATACCAACTGACATTTTTATTTAAACATTTGTTGCGTATATACGAGGGAAGAGAATTATCAATTTACTCCACGATGTTATATTGATAATCAGATTATCGCATCAGAATGAACATTACCTTCTATATAGAGCATTAAGATAACAAAATCCGCTCTTGTTGTAATGACGTATTGTCTCGTTAAACCGATCCATCATTTAACCAATAACTCGGATTGGAAGAATCAGGAATATTGGCCCCATTGATAAATGTAATCCCAATAATAGAATACCTGATAAATATGTATTCCACATAGAGTCTGATTAATTCTCATTTCCAAATCACCTGTAGTGCAATTTAATCTTTTGACCTTTTTCATAAAACCTGCTTCTTTTTATCATTATGAGAATCAAAAGCACATTTTTTAATTATTAGGGCTTATAAGAAAGACAAATGAATAACTTTGCCCTCAAATTCAGGCTGAATCAATCATTAATAAGAATTCAGTCCTAAAAATGGCTAGACATGAATGAAAATTTACTGCTTCATTTTGGCAAAGACTATAAAGAAAGAGTAGAGAAAGCAATACAAGCTTTAACTGAAAAGAAAGGATTTCTTCTGGTTGATGACGAAGATCGGGAAAACGAAGGAGATTTAATATACGCTGCCCAGAATATGACTGTCAGCGACATGGCTCTGATGATACGCGAATGCAGCGGTATTGTCTGCTTATGCCTGCCCCATGAGAAAATGAAACAACTGGACCTTCCGCAGATGGTGACTGACAACAGCAGTCGGTATCATACAGCCTTTACTGTTTCAATCGAAGCAAAAGAAGGGGTAACAACAGGGGTTTCGGCTGCCGACCGTTTAACAACAATAAAAGCAGCAATCCAGGATTCAGCAAAGCCGGACGATCTCTCCCGCCCTGGACATGTATTTCCCCTTGAGGCTCGCGAAGGTGGAGTATTCACCCGAAGAGGACACACCGAAGGTAGTGTTGACATGGTGCAACTTGCCGGATTAAAATCCGCAGCAGTCCTTTGCGAATTAACAAATGAGGACGGCACAATGGCAAAATTACCGGAGCTTGTTGCTTTTGCGCATAAACATCAAATGACAATTGTATCAATTGAGGACATCTACCAGTACAAAAAATTGCATAAAGCATAAAAGAACTGATTCACATTTCAATTCAATATTCAAAAGGCTGAAGATTGTAAATGCCCGATTTTGGGACTTACACTCTCCGGCCTTTTAAGTAAAATCCT
>JAUZOB010000164.1 GCA_030706665.1 Bacteroidota bacterium | reverse complement strand
CCTTACTTCGTTCGTCCTTTAGACGTGGTTCAGTCGTGGTTCATTCGTCGAAAGGATATATAGGACCATGTTTGAACTACCTCTCGAGGTCGGTTCAAATATAGTGTTGCTATATATTTGCTTTATTATTATGGTTATGCTTCCAATTATTTGAAAATCATATCACATTAAATTAGGTGTGATATAATACTTTGATCTTTATTTAGTTCCACTAAGTGTGCAAGATTCGTAAGCAATCTTATAATTTTTGCTGAATAGATTCAATTTTGTTTTTTTGTTTATTGTATTTTGATAAATATCAGGTTTTTAATCACTTAAATTGATAAAGAACTGGATGCTTATATACTCTGAAAGAATTTTTTTGAAGAAAAAGAGAATAGTTATTTGGATGAGAAAGAATTGCGAGAGCTGATAAATCTAATTGTAGGGAGGGTTCTTTGTTTATCGGGTTCCTTCAGGTTCTGCTTTTACCCCGATTAATTTATTTAGCATTTCGGTGATACGTTCTGACTCAGATTGACGCACTGAGATTTTTAAAACACATTTAAGATCAAATTGAGTAGAGATAATTTCGAGGGATTCATCTTTGACAATGCGCATAACCTCGTTCATATTCAGATAATCGTATTCAACTTTTATGACGTCTTCTACAATACAGGATATGATTTCGGAGTTATTGATTACTTCAATGGTCGCAGAACGATATGCATTGATTAAACCGCTTACTCCCAATAATGTCCCTCCGAAATAACGAACGACAACTACAAGTATGTTGGTGAGATCAAAGGACTGTATTTGGCCCAAAATAGGCTTCCCGGCAGTACCCGAAGGTTCTCCATCGTCATTTGCTCTGAAGGTCTGGTTTTCGGCCCCTAATCGCCATGCATAACAATGATGCCGGGCTGCATGATGTTCTTTCTTTAATCGGTTGACATGCTCCCTGATTTCTTCTTCTGTGTAAACAGGGAAAGCATAGGCAATAAACCTACTTCCTTTATCTTTAAAAAGTCCTTCTGATGCAGCGCGAATTGTCCTGTAAGTATCACTCATTCATTCTTGGAACCTATATATTAAATCGGAAGTTCACAAATTAAAGTTTCAATTTCTTTTCTATGTCTTCAAGATATTGATGGAAGGACCGATCTGTTTCTTTCAGATTGCCAACAGTTTTGCATGCATGAAGAACTGTTGCGTGATCTTTCTTTCCAATTTGTGCGCCAATAGAAGCAAGGGATGCTTTGGTCATACTCTTCGAAAAATACATTGCAATGTGCCTTGCTTGTACAATTTCTCTTTTTCGGGTTTTGGCATACAATGAATCAGGCTTGACATTGAAATAGTCGCAAACTACTTTTACAATAAAGTCAACTGATAATTCGCGTTGTGAACTTTTGACCAGTTTATTGATCATTTCCTGGGCGAGGTCGATGGTGATTTCTTTTTTGTTCAGCATTGACTGTGCCAGCAAAGAAATCAATGCACCTTCAAGTTCTCTGACATTGGTGCAAATGTGATAGGCAATATATTCAAGAACATCATCTGGCATTTCAATGCCATCTTTGTATATCTTATTTTTAAGAATAGCCATTCTTGTTTCGAAACCCGGAACCTGAAGATCAGCTGTTAATCCCCATTTGAACCTTGAAAGCAGACGTTGTTCAAGCCCTTTCAATTCAATGGGCGGTTTATCGGATGTAAGAATTAATTGTTTCCCGGTCTGATGCAAATGATTGAAGATGTGGAAAAAAGTCTCCTGTGTTTTTTCTTTGCCTGCGAATTCCTGAACATCATCAAGAATAAGCACATCTATCATCTGATAGAAATTGAGAAAATCATTCCTGTTATTGTTTCTGGTCGCTTCAGCAAATTGAGTCTGAAATTTATTGGCATTGACGTACAATACTACTTTTTCGGGATAACGTTGTTTTACCTCGATCCCTACAGCCTGAGCCAAATGAGTCTTTCCTAATCCGGAATTGCCATAGATCATAAGGGGATTAAATGCGGTACCTCCCGGATTTTGTGCTACGGCAAATGCGGCACTACGTGCAAGTCTGTTGCATTCGCCTTCAACAAAATTTTCAAATGTATTCTCTGGTTTTAATTGTGGATCAATTTGAAGCTTCTGGATTCCCGGAATAATAAAAGGATTCTTTATTGTTTTTTCTTCTGCCTGTAAGGGAATAGCAACCGGTCTGTTTTGAAGCTTCGGATTGTTATTGGTTGGATACTTTACTGTATATGGTTTATTAGCATAGTTGTTGCCCATAACTACGCTATATTCCAGTTTGGCCTCTGGGCCAATTTCTTTACGAAGTGTTTTGCGCAAAATATCAATATACTGTTCTTCCAGATATTCATAGAAGAATGGACTCGGAACCTGAATAGTCAGGATGTTTTCGTCAATCCTGACGGGTACTATTGGCTCAAACCAGGTTTTAAAGCTGATTGGAGGGACATTATCCCTAATAATTGTTAAGCAATTATTCCAAACCGAAGTGTAATCTTTTTGCATTTGGGACAACAAAAATGAGATTTAAAACAATTTTATTTTTTTGACTCTGCTTTATTTCAAGAGCAAAGTTTGTGAAAAAAAAGATGAAAAAAAATTGTTGCAGCTCTTGACTTTTTCCTAAAAAGGATATGGTGTTATTTTTCAGATATATAAAAATTAATTTTTTTTTGAAAAAAATATACAACTGATAATCAGTGAGTTGAATACAAGTAATTAACAATCAGTTGTTAATAACTTTTGAGTATAAAAGGGTGTGATTAAATAATGTTGGTTAAATGTTAAATAATTATGCTTGTGTGATTGATTTGTTCTTCTGAAATTGGTTTTTTGTCATATTTTTATTATATAGATAAAAATAAAAGACAGAATCACTTTTATTTTTCCATGACTTTGAACTCCTGATATTTTTTCATGCTCTTTTAATGTCATGGTTACAATACAGAACATGAATGAAAAATAAATGAGTTGTTGTATCTGAACAGTTTTAATATAAATGGAGAAGCTTATAGCATTGGCTTCTCTGAAATGCACATGCTATAAGCTTCTCTATTATATGTTGGGGAAATATGTCCAGGTTCCGTATTAAAAAATAATCTTGTCGATGCCTTCAATATAGAATCGGCATTCAGAATAAGGTTCCCTTAGATCTATTTCATATTAAGCTGATGATCTGTTCTTATTTGCTAATGCTTTTTAATGCCTTTTCGATACTGATCTTTTTGCCATTTTTAAACGCAATAATCTTAGCATCGGGGAATCTATCCGAAAGATTATCTCTGTTTTTAACTGCTTCATTGTAAGAGGGAGTAGCGCCGGTGAAATAATTGTATGTATCAATGACTTTGACTTCTTCGATTTCGATATTTTCAAAAAGCCTTGAATTCATTGGTAAATGATTTTGAGAGCTTACCAAAAGAATTTTAAATACAATATTGTTTTTTGTGACGGCTCCGGTCGAAATACTTACTTTTTTGCCTAAATCAAAAGCAGAGAAGTGGATATAACGTTGTGGATTTACTCTGATATCTCTTAAGAGCAGATCAAGACTGTTACTCGTCCTTTCAAGATTTCGGTACAGATTGGGATTATTTACCAGCAGACCGATAGATCCTTCCTGGTTATTTATTTTAGCTAGAATTGAGTTTAACTGACTTAATGTATTCTCTGTTTTTCCTAAGGTTTCTTTCATTCTTAGATTCGCAAGAGAATCACTAAAAGAAGAAAGGTTTCTTGATATACTTGTTATGTTTCGGCTGTTTCTGCTAAGAGTTGATGAAATTGAATCTACATTGTTAATAATATGAGCTAATGTATATTTCTCGTTTGCAAAAAGTTCTTTTATATCTTTGGACGAAGATTCAATGTTTAATATAGTTGAATTAATATGCTCAAAGCTTTCCCGAAGGTTCTGTCTGGTTCTTTCATTAAATACATAGGTGACAACAGTCATTGCTGAATCAAGAGATCCCATCAGCTGTTCCGCTTTATACTTAAGCGGCAGTACCTGCATGCTTACCTGTTGTTTTAAGTCGCCTTCCATCGTGCCGGGAAGTATATCGCCAGGCGCATAATATTCCTTCTCTCTGGATAAAATAAGGCTGATCGATTTTGTTCCCATAAGGTCCGTACTTACAATTTTTGCAATTGAATGTTTGGGAATTTTTACATCATTTGTAATAGTGAATGAGACTAAAATTCTACCAGATCCATCAGGAACTATTTTGATATCGCTAACTTGTCCGATTTTGAAACCGTTCAATGTAATTGAGCTGGATTTTACAAGTCCATCGACCCGATTATATATAACTTGATATTCAGAAACGTTACTAAATACGTTTTTACCTTTCAGAAAATTAATTCCCCAATAAAGGGCAATAAGGGTAACAACGGTAAGAATCCCGGTACGGGCAAGATTTGAAACTTTCATACGATGTTTCTTTTTAGCAATTTATGCAAAATATTTTAAAGTCGAGATAAAAAGCAATCATCGGATTTGCTGTAAAACTCGTTGTAAAGATACAGGTTGACCACTTTCCAGACCAATAATGAAAGCATCAGGGAATTTGTTTCTAATTTTATCAAGAAGATTTTTTATTTGGTCAAAGTCTTTATCCTCACCGTAACAATATTTCCATGTTTTCCCTGCTTTATACTTTTTAATTCCCTCAAGTCCCTTAAAATGCTTGGGTTCAGTCGACAATTCTTTTGCTGTCATTGCAAGTTGAATGGTGAAAGAAAATATATTATCAGCATCATTGTGGGAGGCAGTTGCTTCGGGAGCCGGATTGGGACCATTGGCGACAACTTTGGATGATTGCTCTTGTACTGGTGCTTCTTTGGCAGGAGCAGTCTGTGCTAATTTCATCGGAGATTCCTTATCCTCTTCCTGATCTTTATAATTTTTAAAAGCATTGAAGAGAGACTCGGCAATTGCTTCTCGGCCTGTTTCTGTAAGGAGATATTCGTTTTCGCGGTCATTACTTAAATAACCCATTTCAACCAAGACACTGGGCATTGCGGTTCTTCTCAGTACCAAAAAACCTGCTTGTTTTACTCCTCGGTCAACTCGTCCGGCAACAGTACCGAATGATTTCTGAATTTTACGGGCCAGACCCATACTTTGTGATAGATATTGGTCCTGGACCAGTTCGAATATGATGTATGATTCAGGAGAATTTGGATCAAACCCTTCGTAACGGGTAGAGTGGTCCGATTCAAGAAGGATTACCGAGTTTTCCTTTTTAGCGACTTCAAGGTTTTCTTCTGTTCGGTGCAATCCGAGAACGTACGTTTCGGCTCCATAAATAGAAGGAGACTTACATGCGTTGGCATGTATACACATGAATAAATCGGCTTTGATTTTATTAGCGATTTCTGCCCGCTGATGTAAAGGAATAAAAACATCCTGATCGCGAGTATAAACAACTTTAACGTCACTCATTCTTTCGTTAATCAGTTTCCCTAAACGAAGAGCTACGTCCAGAACAATATTTTTTTCTTCTGCGTTTTTGTAATTGGCTCCGGTGTCCTGTCCTCCATGTCCCGGATCAAGAACGATTGTTGTAATATGGTGTGTCGGTCTTTCAATATTTGCAGCGAAACCACAGATTGTCAATAGAATGTTAATTGTTGCTAAAAGATAATATTTTTTATCAAAAAACATAGCGAATATCCTTATTTTATAGTCTATAACCTTCAAAAATCAAACTCCACAAATATATAAAGAATGGATTATTTTACACGGATAATTTTATCTAACCACCGTTTTTATATTTTTGCAGTCACAGTTCTTAACGAATCAATATGACGTTGTGATACGACTGAGAGATATAAAAACGATTTTATTAGGTCTGGTTCTTTTTTCCGGAATCGGATATTTATCTGTTGCACAGGTATTGCCTGGCATGGATAAGCAAAACCGTGTGGTGAAAAAAAGTAAAAAGGAGAGTAAGGATACGACCAAGGTAACTACCAAAGCTGCGAAGGATTCTGTAAAAGCTCCTTTAATTGATGCGGAAATCAGTTATTCTGCTGATGACTCAATCCCATTTGATTTTGATGGTAAAAGGGCATATCTATATAAAAACGGAAAGATTGTTTATAAGGATATTCAGCTTACCGCAGACTATATCGAACTTGATATGGCCAAAAAAGAGGTCTTTGCTCATGGACTGATGAATGATTCTTCAAAGACAATGAAGGGACGTCCGATCTTTAAAGATAAAGACGGAGAATATGAAGCTGACACTCTGCGTTATAATTTTAATACAAAAAAGGCAGTTGTTTTTGGCATTCTGACAGAGCAGGAAGGTGGAATAGTAATGAGTAATAAGGCCAAAAAAACAAAAGAAAATGAATTTTGTATGGTCGACGGAAAGTATTCAACCTGCGATGCAGAACATCCGCACTTCTATCTAAAGTTGACGAAGGCAAAAGTGATTCCCAAGAAGATGATCGTCACCGGTCCCGCCTATCTTGTTTTGGAAGATTTTCCTATTATATTTCCTTTTCTGCCATTTGGCTATTTCCCTAATTCGACGACATATACATCAGGAGTACTTATTCCTACTTACGGGGAAGAAAACCAGAGAGGATTCTTCTTAAGAGATGGGGGGTATTATTGGGCTGCAAATGAGTATTTTGATGCAGCCGTTCGTAGTGAAATTTATTCCAAAGGATCATGGGGTATTAAGTTGGGGTCTAATTACAAGTTAAGATACAAATTTTCAGGAAATCTGGATTTTAGATATGCTGATAATGTCTTTGGAGAAAAAGGTCTTTCTAATTATTACAAAACAAAAGATTTCTCATTGATGTGGAGTCATTCACAGGATTCTAAAGCCAATCCTTCACAAACTTTTTCTGCAAGTGTCAATTTTTCCACATCCGGATACGATCGGAATAACTCATTTTCTGCCCAGCGTTATTTAACGAACTCAAAGTCTTCCAGTGTGTCCTTTACTAAAAAATGGGATAATTCACCATTTTCAATGTCGATGAACTTACGACATTCTCAAAACTCAAGAGATTCAACAATCACACTGAGTCTTCCTGAAATGACTTTCACAATGAACCGGATTTATCCGTTTAAAAGGAAAGAAGCAGTAGGAAAAGAATATTTCTGGGAAAAAATCGGATTCAGTTATAGTGGAAATTACCGGTATTCCGCAAACGGTGTAAAAGAAAGCAGGGTTATGGATCCTAATGTCTGGGAGTTTGGGGCACAGCATAATACATCGCTTGAATTACCTTCTTTTTCACTGATGAAATATTTCAACTTTAGTCCGGG
>JAUZOB010000163.1 GCA_030706665.1 Bacteroidota bacterium | reverse complement strand
TGATCCTGAAATTGCAAATATCTTGTTTTTGCAATCCAGTCCTTTTGTTTTAAGCATTTCCTGTGCAAAATAAACACATCCGTAGCCTGTGGCCTCAGGCCTGATTAAACTTCCGCCCCACTCTAATCCTTTACCAGTCAATGCTCCGGTAAATTCATTTCTCAACCGTTTGTATTGTCCGAACAGATACCCGATCTCACGGCCTCCAACCCCAATATCCCCTGCAGGAACATCAGTATCTGGTCCGATATGGCGAAAGAGTTCCGACATAAAACTCTGACAGAAACACATTACTTCATGATCAGATTTACCTTTCGGATCAAAGTCAGAACCGCCTTTCCCTCCTCCCATCGGCAAAGAAGTAAGGCTATTCTTAAAGACCTGTTCAAATGCTAAGAATTTCATAACCCCTAAATTAACCTCCGGATGAAACCGCAATCCACCTTTATAAGGTCCGATAGCGCTATTCATTTCGACGCGAAATCCTCTGTTGATCTGAATCTCCCCTCTATCATCAAACCATGGGACACGGAAAATTATAATCCGTTCAGGTTCAGCAAGGCGTTCTAAAATCTTTGAAGACTTATATTTAGGATTTTCGTCAATAAAGGGCATCAACGACTCAGCTACTTCTTTCACTGCTTCATGAAATTCCACTTCCCCCGGATTTCTTGCTATAATCATAGCCATGAAATCATTCAACGCATCATCAGAATTCCTTGACATATTATATACTTTAATATTGTTATCTGATTAAATGTCCGAATAAACAGAAATACACAATCCCCTCAACAGAAAAATGTATTCCCTCTTCTCTTCAGTCAAAAACTCATCAGCAATATCAT
This sequence comes from Bacteroidota bacterium, assembly GCA_030706665.1. Taxonomy (GTDB): domain Bacteria; phylum Bacteroidota; class Bacteroidia; order Bacteroidales; family Prolixibacteraceae; genus JAUZOB01. The sequence goes on along the minus strand of JAUZOB010000163.1, from coordinate 6,472 downwards.
TATCAGTTTTTCTATATACGGAATTCACGAATAAAAGTCCACTAATTCAAGTTTATAAGTACGATTATATTTCAACAACCGCAGCAAGATCCTATCAATGCAAAGAAGAATTCAGCAAGCAATCCTTATTCCAGAAACAAAAGAAAACCATTCATAAAGTAAAATACACCGAGAACCCCAACCAATAAACTCACGATCCAAACATATTTCCGTTTTGTCAATGCAGAGATCGATGAAAGGAGAATGGAAATCTGAAGGAATATGACTGCCACGCCAAATGCGGAGGCATGCTTTTTACAATTCTCCATCTCACTCAGAAAGGCATTCGCTTCTTTGGTTATATCCTTCTTTTCAGCTTCATACTGCTTTATTTTCTTATCATACTCCATAATCTTCTTTTCATATTTAGGGATCATAAATTTCGAATCATTCGATTTGGAAACTTGTTCTCTTTGCAATTCGAGATTACTTTTTTGCATCTCAAAGATATATCCCTTTACACTTTTTGACTGAAAAAAGGCCCACTGATCCGAAGCTTTCGTTTGACACATCAGCGATCTGTTACTGTAACCACCTCCTTTAAAGGTAGAAAGAGTCGCACAAACAGCAATCAATACCGTAGTGATTGCCAAATAATTTGTCCATTTTTCTTTTTGTTCTTCTGCCATAACTTTTCAAGCTTAATATTTATGCCATCCTTAATGAAACACTACTTTTCTCACCTTCTACGTTTCAGATCGCTGTATAATAAAACAATTTCGTCTCTGAAACGCATTGCAACACGAAAATAAATAATGGTTATTGAACCGCGAAATTTTACGACGATGAAACTTTATCCAATATATTTTAACAGGTACATATTGCGACATGCATCCTATTCTAAAGATCAGTCACGATTGGATTTACGTAAAAGAATCAAAAAATACACTTCAGATCAGGACTGTCAGAGTCATAACGGATACTACACATTCATTTCTATCCTAAAACAATCATGAGACTATCTTAAAGACGAATAATTAATTTGTGATATATGCATAGTGTGAAACCAAATGGATTAAAGTTTTAACTATTTTCGATCAGGTTGGGATACAGACAAAAAAACAGGGTGAAACCAAATGGGTTAAAGCTTAACCCGTTCAGGGAAATAAGATAATTGGGAAGTATCTGACTTGTATCTTTAATTTCTTCCCATAACTCAACTCTTGAGTTGTAAGCCGTTACAAAAAGAGGATGTCTTATTGGACACCCTCTTCTCTAATTTTCTTACTATAATTATGAATACCCTCTCTGAATCAGAGAATTTATTCTTTATCAACGAATGCAAGCCTATTTCAAGACTGAATCTTTGGTAACATTGATCACCTTACGAAGCTTCAGATCTTTACTGGAAGCACCCACAATAACTTCATACTGTCCCTTGTCCACGACAAACTTATTCAATGTGGTCTGGAAGTAAGCAAAAGCATCTGCGTTCAGTACAACTGACACTCTTTTCTTTTCTCCCGGTTTCAGGGTTACTTTGGTAAAGCCTTTCAATTCTTTATACGGACGGAAGACTTTTGCATTCAAAGGTCTTACATAAACCTGAGCAGCTTCTGCTCCGGCAACCTTTCCGGTATTCTGAATCTCAAAGCTAACAGTAAATTCGTTGGTAACATTCGTTGCCGGAACAACGCTCAGATTACTGTAGGCAAAAGTGGTATAAGACAATCCGAATCCAAATGGGAATAATGGTGCTACCTTTTTGGTGTCATAATAACGATAACCGACTAACAGTCCTTCGGAGTAAGATACATTCTTACTGCCATTGACATCATAGTAACTGTTAAAAGTAGGATTATCTTCCCATCTCTTTTCAAAGGATACCGGCAGCTTTCCACTTGGATTTACTTTCCCGAAAAGAATCTCTGCCAATGCGGTTCCTCCCTCTTGTCCGGCATACCATGCATGCAACAGTCCTTTTACTTTGGGCAGCCATGCTGACATATCAACATTGCCTCCTCCATTCAAAACAACAATGGTATTCGGATTGACACTGGCAATCTTGCAAATTAAACTATCCTGTCCAAAAGGAAGTTTATAGGTCCGGTCTGCCCCTTCCTGTTCCGAATTGCTATCAAAACCGACACATACAATCGCTGCATCTGCATTAGCCGCATTCGCTATAGTCGCATCATCAAAGGATGCGGATGATCCTACCCAACCAAAATGGATAGAGGCAGTACCGGCATTTTCATAGTATTCCAATTTGACGGAATAAGCTTCTCCGGCCTTCAAATCAAGAACAGTTTCTTTAGTCGTAGCTCCCTCATCTCTCCAATTGTCAATTACCAACTTGTCGTTTACCCAAAGACGAAAACCATCGTCTCCATTAACTTTAAAGCAATATGCATCAGTTTTGGCCGGTTTCACAACTCCTGTCCAACGGGCAGAAAATTTATCGGTAGGAAAGTTAGACGAGATAGGTGCTCCATTTCCCCAGTCGAAATTAACCCCAGCATCAATTCTTGTGCATGCAGGAGCTCCGGAAAGATTCGGATTGTCAAAATATTCAGCTTTCAATCCTTTGGCTTCCGATCCGGCTTCTGTATAATATACTGATTGTGCCACCAGGTCATTCATCGAGCTCATTGCCGATGAACGAACGGTAATCTGTTTCCCCACCAAATTCTGGATTCCCTGTAAGGTATTTACGGAATGATAGGTTTCGGTATAGGAACTTCCGCCTCCTGCAACATAACGTGCAGCATTGGGTCCTACTACAGCTAGGGTTTTAATCTTGTTGGTTGATAGTGGAAGCAATCCATTCTGATTCTTTAAAAGGACGATTCCTTCGCGTGCAACATTCAAAGCAACTGCAGCACTTTTCGGATCATCCAATGGAATATTCTTATCCTGTTGAGCTTTGTCGTAGAAACCAAAACGGAATAAAATTCTCAGGATACGAGTCACTTTTTCATCAATCAACTTTTCTGAGATTTGTCCGTTTTGAATTGCAGCCTTTAAGGTCGTTTTACTCATAAAGGCAGAATTCGGCATTTCCAAATCCAATCCGCCTTTCGCAGCAGCTATGCCATCATAGGTAGAACCCCAGTCGGACATGATGAATCCATCGAAGCCCCACATCCCTTTCATGATCTCATTATTCAGATGATTATTCTGGGTAGCATGTTCTCCATTTACCAGATTATACGAATTCATCGCACATCCTACTTTCCCTTCCTTTACTGCAGCTTTAAAGGCAGGAAGATAGATTTCCTGCAATGTCCGTTCGTCGATATTGGAACTCACACCATTCCGGTCCCATTCCTGATCATTTCCGGCATAATGTTTTACAGTCGCAACCACCCGCTGGCTTTGTACTCCTTTAATGTAGGCAACTGCCATTTTGCCGGCAAGGAATGGATCTTCTCCCATATATTCAAAATTTCTTCCACCCATCGGTGCACGATGAATGTTAACACCCGGAGCCAAAAGAATATGAACCCCACGGGCACGCGAATCGCGACCTAACGCTTGTCCCATCATGTTTACCAGATTCAGGTTCCAGGATGCTGTAGAAGCAATGGTAGCAGGATAAGCTGTCGATCTCCCGTCATTACGGGTACCTACCGGTCCATCGGTTGTTCGGAGTTTGGAATTCCCAAACGAGGAATCGCACGAACATAATAATCATCGACTCCTCCAATGTAATCAAGTTTTTCATCCAGTGTCATTTTAGAGACCAGATCCTGTACCCGCTTTTCCACCGGGGCTTTGGGATCTTTATAGATCTGAGAAAACGAACTGAATGAAACAAACAACAGAATAATTAAAATAGATGTTTTCCTCATTTGATATTAGTTTTATGTTGGTATTAATTGTCTGCGAAGATTTTATGCTATGAAGCTATAGCCTTATGTCTGGAAATCAAATAAATAAAATGCGCATTTTCTTATACAAAATGGCATCCGACCAATACAATAGCGCAATTATCACATTCTTAATCCAGCGTTATCCTCATAAATGACCACGTAGGAAGAAGTATTAAAATAAATGTTATTTGCTATGATATTTTTCTGCTTTGACTTTTTCACTTGTAAAGCAACAGGGTATTTCAACAATACACTTTCAGCTTTAAAATCCGACCTTAATGCTCATAAACAAAAGCAGGAGAATCTTAATTGTTTTCCTACTCCAGATCTAAAAAGGATATCAGGGACGATTCCAATCCATAAAGTTTCAATGTTATTTATAATTTGATTTCACATATAAATAGCTCATCCTTTCCAATAGAGATTAATGCTTCAAAGAAACTTCCTGTTTGGTCCAGGTAAGTTTAATTCTCACGTTTCCTTTATTATCAAAACTTACCGGATCTATTGCTAACTGCGGAGTACTTCCATTATTAATCGCATGGCATGAAATCCACCATTGTCCGTCGGTATTTTGGAATAAACCACAATGCCCCACTTCTGTAAAAGGCACATCGGCCGATTGGGTATATGCTTTCCCGGTAGTTTTGGTGACTGCTTTATTCTGAGCTCCGTATACCGGATTCCCTATGAATTTTTTCCATGGACCATTTATGTTTTTAGCGGTAGCATAGCCAACTTCATATCCCCGGCCCCATGAAGAGTAAAACAGATAATACACTCCCTTAAGTTTTATCACATAAGGTCCTTCTATCGCTACGTTTTCAGCAGGACTTCCATCCCAATCATTTTTGGTGCCGGGAGTAATAGCAATTTTCTTATCTTGAATAATTTTCAAAGGGTTCAGGCTGATTTGGCGGGTTACAATACAATCATGAACAGGAATGCCTCCGTTATCAGAAGTAAAAAGATAAACCTTGCCATCAGTATTCTGAAAAAGATGAGCATCATTCCCTTCGCAAAGAGGTTTATCGGGTGTTAGAACGTTGTAATCTCCGTCAATTTTATCAGCTACAGCTAAACAAACTCCCTGAGTCACAGGATTGCCGGCAAAAGCATTCAGCGTTAGATAAAATTTCCCATTAATTTTATGGATTTCAGGTGCCCATATTCTTGTACGATACCATCCGTCAGGTTTAATCAGTATCTTTTCAAACGTCCATTCTGTTAGATTTTTGGAAGAGAATAACTTCACGCCCGGACCTTCATCGTTGATTCCAGCATCAATTTTACTTGTTCCGGTCATATAGTACGTTCCATTCACTAATAGAATCTGAGGATCACGAATTGGCTCGACCTTAATAGGATTTTGATAGACAATGGACTTGATTTCCCCCCTTTGAACACCTACATGCCGGGCTTTTGCACCACCGACCATGGTATAAAATGCGATAACTACAAATAAAATTTTAGTTCTTAAATTCATAAAATAAAAGCTTTTTCCAGATTAATTCAATTCAGTATATTCAATGATTTTCAAAGTTATAGAATGAGAGCACTTGTAAAATACACATTCTGAGCCTTCATTTGTATAAATTGGTCATTCTGCATTATATTCAACCATAACCAGTATTTAAACACACCATAAAAACCTAAATATCTAACATTTAACAAAACGACCTCGATTCAAGTCTAAAGCAATTAGCAATCTTTCCGCGATATCCCTTCTCTTTCGTATAAAGAATCGAGAATAAAAGTCCAATCATTCAGTAAGATAACCCCTTTCATTTTTCACCCTTTTTCTTTAAAAAGTGTCTTTATTATAGAGAAATTGTGGAAATTATTTTCACAATTCCAGAATGACAACTAACTGAAACAATAAACTATATGAGAAATTCTAAAATCACCTCTTATTTTCAGTACTGCCGGGTTGTGCCACTAATAGCACACATAAAACCCCTTATTGTATTCATATTGATTTTATCTTTTGCTTTGATCTCCAATTCCTGTAAAAAAGATCTTACGGAAGAGCCAATCATTAAACCCGTCATGACATACATGCAAATAGATTTATCGTCGGGGAATCAGGTCCAGATAAATCATGTAAGTACTTATCGATATGAATTGTCAACAACCGGAGAAGATCCTTACCTATACCTAAAGCCTTTAACTAAATCGAACAATCCGGACTCAGTTATCTTTACATTCGAATATCAATGCCCGACGAGTATTAATGAATTTCAACTCTTTTTTGCGTCTCCGATATCGGAAGAACGTTCAGTTAAAACAGGAGCTATTTCTGCCGCAAATAATTGGAGTTCTTACTCTATAGATTTAAGTACCCAGTTCAAACAGTTCAGTTGGGGGAATATTGGAGATTTCTTGCGACTAGATTTCGGAACGCAATCAGGTGTAACATTTAATATTCGGAATATGTACCTAAGAGGTATGAATGCTGCAGAAAAAGCGAAAGCTTTGGAAAGAGACAGAATTATCAGAAATGATCTGTTACTGGAATCTAATCTAAAAAAGTATTTTTCTTCTAATTTTAGTTCCCAGATCTCAGAAGTTAAGGTAAATACCTCATCGATTAACATACAAGGTAATTATAACGGTTC